>NZ_JXIS01000015.1:0-48258 GCF_000836715.1 Bacillus sp. L_1B0_5
TGTTTCGTTCAGTTTTCAAAGAACTACGTTGTCGCTCATAAGCGACTTTATCAATATAACATTTTGTTATATTTTCGTCAACAACTTTTTTCAATAAGTTGTTTTTCGTTTGTTTTGCTTGTTACCTTTCGTGGCAACGGATATAAATATACCAGTTTAATTATTAAAATGCAATAGTTTTTCTAATAAAATTTTTAACTTAGTAAAAAAGTATAAAAACAGCACATTTCTTCTATATAAATATAATTTCTCGCACCATCAAGATCTATTATACCCACGCAACTCATACTCAAATAAAAAAAGCTTTGGAGAAATCTCCAAAGCTTAGTCTTGTTTATGGCGCATAGCAGGGAATAATAATACATCACGAATAGATGGTGCATTTGTTAATAACATAACTAGACGATCAATACCAATTCCTAACCCACCCGTAGGAGGCATACCGTACTCAAGAGCTTCAATATAATCGTCATCCATCATATGAGCTTCGTCATTACCTTGTTCGCGCTCTTTTAATTGCGCTTCAAAACGTTCTTTTTGATCGATTGGATCATTTAACTCAGTGAATGCATTTGCATGTTCACGTGCAACGATAAATAATTCGAAACGATCTGTGAATCGTGGATCTTCGTCATTCTTTTTCGCAAGTGGCGAAATTTCTACCGGATGACCGTAAATAAATGTTGGTTGGATTAATTTATCTTCTACTTTTTGTTCGAAGAATTCATTTATAATATGACCAACTTCCATTGTATCTTTAATTTCTACATTATGTTCTTTTGCAAGCTCACGCGCTTCTTCTACACTCATTGGATTCCAGAAATCCGCTCCAGAGTGTTGCTTAATCGCATCTACCATATGAAGACGTGTCCATTCTGGTTCTAGATTAATTTCATAATCACCATATTGGATTGTTGTTGTACCCAATACTTTTTTGGCAATATGAGCAACCATATTTTCTGTTAGTTTCATAATATCATTATAATCAGCGTACGCTTCATATAATTCAATCATCGTAAACTCAGGGTTATGACGAGTTGATACACCCTCATTACGGAATACACGGCCGATCTCATAAACTTTTTCTAATCCGCCCACAATAAGACGTTTTAAATGAAGTTCAATTGCGATACGCATATATAATTCCATATCTAACGCATTATGATGCGTAGTGAAAGGACGAGCAGACGCTCCACCTGCAATCGCGTGCATCATAGGCGTTTCTACTTCAAGATAACCGTTATCATCTAAATATCTTCTCATTTCACGAATGATTTTACTACGAGTAACAAATGTTTCACGACTTTCCATACTTGTAATTAAGTCTAAGTAACGTTGACGGTATCGTTGTTCAACATCTTTTAATCCATGATATTTATCCGGTAATGGACGAAGAGATTTCGTTAAAAGCGTAAATCCTGTTGCTTTTACTGAAAGTTCTCCAACGTTTGTTTTGAACACTTTACCTTCAATACCTACTAAGTCACCTAAATCTGCTGTCGTAAATAACTCGTACTCTTCATCTCCAACAGTATCTTTGCGAACGTAAATTTGAACTTGTCCATGTAAATCTTGAATGTGCGCGAATCCAGCTTTTCCTTTACCGCGTTTTGTCATAATACGACCAGCGATAGAAACAGTGATTCCTTTCTCTTCTAATTCTTCTTTAGAGAATTCTCCATATAGACTTACTAAGTCGGTTGTTGAATTTGTGCGTTCAAATCTTTTACCGAACGGATCGATTCCTTGCTCACGTAAATTATGTAGCTTTTCACGACGAACAAGCAATTGGTCGTTTAATTCTTCGTGGTTCATGTTATCCATGATATTGATATCACTCCAGCTCTATTAATTTTTACAATATATACAGTATAGCATTTTCTACTCAACTAGAAAAACTGCCAGCAACTAACTGGCAGTTCTTCTTTCTTTCACGTAATTATAGGAAGTGTGTAGAAGAATGTCAATCTTCTCCGTCCCCCTATTAACCAACGTAAATTGTTTGTTGTTTCGCCTCTACTTCTTCTACAAATGCACCTAATACATTCGCAAGGTCTTCACGTGTGTTGCAAGTATTGATGCCATTACGCACACTTGCATTACCACGAACACCTTTTAAATACCAAGCTGCATGCTTTCTCATCTCTCTTACAGCAACATTTTCGTTCTTTAAATCGATAAGGCGATCTAGATGTAACATACATACATCAATTTTCTCACGCACTGTTGGTTCCGGCATTAATTCACCTGTCTCTAAATACTTTACCGTTCGATAAATCATCCATGGATCCCCAAGAGCTGCACGGCCAATCATAACACCATCTACACCAATCTCATCAATCATACGCTTCGCATCTTGCGGTGTTTCGACATCACCATTTCCGATAACTGGGATATTTACAGCTTGCTTTACTTGTTTAATGATATCCCAATCCGCTTTTCCTTCATACATTTGCACTCGCGTACGTCCGTGAACCGCCACAGCTTGTCCACCAGCACGCTCAACAGCTCTAGCATTTTCTATTGCGAAAATATGTTCTTCATCCCAACCGATACGCATTTTAACCGTAACCGGCTTTTCAACAGCATCTACAACCGCAGCTACCATTTCATATATTTTATTTGGGTCTAAAAGCCACCTTGCCCCCGCATCACATTTAACAATTTTCGGTACTGGGCAACCCATATTAATATCAATAATGTCTGCTGTCGTATATTTATCTACGTATTTCGCAGCATCTACAAGAGTTTCTTTCTCTCCACCGAAAATTTGTAAACTTAATGGTTTTTCTCTCTCATCGATATATAACATATCTAATGTTCTTTTGTTATTAAGCAATATTGCCTTATCACTTACCATTTCAGCACAAACTAAACCTGCACCAAATTCTTTCACTGTTAAACGGAATGCAGAGTTACACACTCCCGCCATCGGTGCTAATACAACCGGATTTTTCATCTCAATATTTGCAATCTTTAACAATCAACCTACTCCTTCCTGCACAGTCACTTTGGCATTAATTCATCTATCGAAACATTTAATGCCTTAGCAACTTCTACTACAAAATCTTGAGAAGGCGATCGATTCCCTCTCTCAACTTCACCTAAAACAGATACAGATACCCCTAATTCTTTAGCAAAACCTTCTTGCGTGTAGCCTTTTAGCTTTCGAAAAGCACGAATGCGTCTTCCCCATTTTTCTGCTTCCATACCGTTACTCCCTCTCGCCTTTTCATTTCTTCTACTTGTGAACGTGAAATGTTTTGTTTTATATTTTGGTTAATCTCTAACAACGGAACGATAACAAAAGCTCTTTCAAACATCCGCGGATGCGGAACAATAAGATTCTCTGCTTCAATATTTTCTTGATTATAAAGTAAAATGTCAAGGTCGATAGTCCTTGGCCCCCACCTAATTTCCCTTTTTCTTCCTAGGTCATTTTCTACTTTTTGTGTTACTTTCAATAATTCTTGCGGTGATAAATTGGTAGAAATTTTTATAACTAAATTTAAAAAACAACTTTGGTCAGTATAGCCAACTGGATCAGTTTCATACACTGACGAAACATCATCAACTTGAATATACGGACTTTTATTTAAAAACTGAATCGCTTCAGTTAAATACGTATAACGCTTTCCAATATTTGACCCTAATGCAATGTACGCTATATTATTCATGGACGTTCTCTCGTAATTTCTACTGCTACAGCGCGATAATGGCCCGGTATCGGCGGATCCGGTTTAATTACCTTAATTGTACACCGTGAAATACTTCCATATTGCTTTAATATGTCTGAGGCAATATTTTCAGCGATACTCTCTACAAGCTTATACCTTCTATCCTCGACAACTATTCTACATAATTCAAAAAGCTCTCCATAATTGACCGAATGCTCTAAGTCATCACTTTCTCCCGCGCGTTTTAAATCTATTTCCACCGTTAAATCAACTTTAAATCTCTGCCCTAATTTATTTTCCTCTGGGAATACACCATGATAACCGTAAAACTCCATATCATGGATATAAATTTTATCCAATTACTTTACCCCCTTACCAATCATTGCATCCATCATCTTAGCCATACGCGCCATTTCTTTCACATCATGGACACGAACAAACTCACAGCCCTTTTCAATACCAAGACAAACAGTAGCTCCCGTTCCCTCAAGACGTTCCTCTACTGGCAAATCTAATACGTGCCCAATAAAGGACTTTCTCGAAGTACCTAAGAGAACCGGGTAACCTAGCACATTTAACTGTTCTAAATTACGCATCGCCTCTAAGTTTTGCTCCGGTGTTTTAGCAAAACCGATACCTGGATCTAAAATAATATTCTCATCTCGCACACCAGCATTTTTAGCAATTTTAACACTGTCATACAAATCAGCAATCATATCGGCCATTAAATTACGATAATTCATATTATCGCGGTTATGCATTAAAATGATAGGTACATCATAATGGGCTGCGACTTCAGCAATTTTCGGCTCCGCCTTCGCTCCCCAAATATCATTAATAATATGAGCACCAGCCTCAATTGCTTGCTTTGCAACTTCAGCTTTATATGTATCGATAGATATAGGCAATTTCACCTCTTTTGAAACTGCTTGAATCATCGGGACAACTCGCTTTATTTCTTCTTCTACTGATACTTTAGCAAAACCCGGGCGAGTAGATTCGCCACCAATATCAATAATATGAGCACCTTCACCTTGCATTTCTTTTGCGTGACGTACCGCAGCATCTACCTCGTTGTAACTCCCACCATCAGAAAACGAATCTGGTGTTACATTTAAAATCCCCATAATTAATGTCTTTTCATTTAAATTCAATGTATATTCGCCGCAGCGTAAATCATAATCCCACTTCAAACTACACATCTCCTCTTCGTAATTCATTTCTGCTCCACAATTTCTCTCTCTGCATTCCATAAAGATACATTAAACTTTTTGTAACCACTCCCACTTTCCCCGGGAAATCCTGCGCTTCTATACGATAAAGCGGAACAATTTCTTGAATTGAGTTTGTTACAAAGACTTCATCTGCTGAAAGTAATTCATCTTTTGTAAAGAAACCTTCATTTACTTCTATATTCAATTCTTCAGCACTTTTTATAATAAACGCACGAGTGATACCATTTAAAATTCCTGTTTCTAACGAAGGTGTATATAAAACATCACCTTTCACAAAAAAGAGATTCGAAACAATACCCTCTGCAACATAACCTGCTTCAGTAAGGAAAATACCTTCCCTGCTCACAACATTTCCAATTTCACGCTTCCCTAAAATATTATTTAAATAATGATGAGACTTCAGACGAAATGCTCCTTCTGGTGTATTTCGCACTTGTTTTAAAATAACCCCTTCTTTTTCTACTACATCTTCTGGAGCTGTTAAAGGTTTTATAAAAACAATAACCGAAGGCTCTTCATACATTTCCGTTTGCAATCCTATTTCATCTACACCCGCCGATACATTAAAACGTACATACGCATGTTCCAATTCATTCTTAGCGAGTAGATTCTTCAAAATAAGCATCACGTCATCTTTTGTCATTGTCCATTTAATTTGCAATGTATCTAGCGCACCTATTAAACGGTTATAATGATCATCTAACAAAAAAGGATGACCATTATAAATACGAAATGTCTCAAAAACCCCCAGCCCATATAAATAGCCATGGTCATAAGGAGAAATTCTCGCTTCACTTGCTTCTACATACTGGCCATTTACGTAAATTAACATAATGTCGCACTTGGACTGTATTTACGAATGAAATTCTGCAACAACTCTTTCCCATGAGAAGTCATAATAGATTCCGGATGGAATTGTACACCCTCTATCGGCAGTGTCTTATGACGAATCGCCATAATTTCCCCTTCCTCTGTCCAAGATGTTACCTCTAAACAATCTGGCAATGACTCTTTCTTAACAATCAGGGAATGATAACGCGTTGCAGTAAATGGATTAGGAACATCTAAGAAAATCGTTTTCCCATCATGATGCATAAGCGACGTTTTTCCATGCATTAATCGCTCTGCACGAACAACTTCTCCACCAAATACTTGCGCAATCGATTGATGCCCAAGACAAACTCCAAAAATCGGAATCTCCCCAGCAAAGTATTTAATAACTTCCATACTAATCCCCGCTTCATTAGGACTACATGGACCTGGCGAAATCATTAGAAAATCTGGTTTCATATTCTCAATATCTGCAATACTCACTTCATCATTACGCTTAACAACAAGCTCTTGTCCAAGTTCTCCAAGAAACTGCACTAAATTAAATGTAAAGGAATCATAATTATCAATCATTAATATCATTTCTCTCACCTAACCGTTTCTTCGCTACGTTCTTTTGCACGCCATAAAGCAATCGCCTTTTTTAACGACTCTTTATATTCATTTTCCGGATTTGAATCAATTACAATTCCCGCTCCCGCTTGTACATGAGCTTTTCCATCTTTAGCAAGAAGTGTTCTAATTACAATATTCAATTCTGTATCCCCAGAATAACCAATCCAACCGATTGAACCTGTATAAATCCCTCTACGGACAGGTTCTAATTCCTCAATTATTTCCATCGTACGGATTTTCGGGGCACCAGTAATTGTTCCACCAGGGAATACAGCTTTCACTAAATCGAAAGCATCCTTATCTTCTTCCACCTCACCACGCACATTGGAAACGATATGCATAACATGTGAATACTTTTCAATTACCATAAATTCATCGACTTCTACAGTGCCATATTTACAAACGCGCCCTAAATCATTTCGTTCTAAATCCACAAGCATTACATGCTCTGCTCTTTCTTTTTCGTTCTCAATTAATTCTCTTGCTAATTCTTCATCCTCTTGCTCATCCGCGCCTCTAGATCTTGTTCCAGCAATTGGTCTTGTACTTACTTCGGTTCCCTGTTTCTTAATTAACAACTCTGGCGATCCACTAACAATTTGAAAATCTCCAAGCTCCAAGTAACCCATATATGGCGATGGATTAATTTCACGAAGACTTGTATAAATTTCTAGTGGGTGTGTTTGTAACGTTCTTTCTTGTCTCGTCGACAAGTTTACTTGGAACACATCACCAGCACCAATATATTCTTGAATACATTCAACTGCCTTCATAAAGCTTGCTTCAGTAAAAGCAACTGCTTCACTTTTCTTTTCAGGACTTTCAAAAGGCACGGTCACTTCAGGCGCTTCTGTCGCCCAAAGACTCTTCCACTCATTTAACCGTTCTTTCGCCTCTTCATATTTATCTACATAATGCGTAATAATCCATAACACTTGTTCTTTTTGATCATAGACAAATACGTCGTCAAATAATAAAAAGAAGATGTCAGGTATATTAATATCATCTTCCGCAAGAGAAGGCAGCTTTTCAATATAACGGATACAGTCATAACTGAAATAGCCAATTGCACCACCTTGAAAAGGCGGATACTCTGGATTATAGTCTGTTTTCCATTGCTCCATATATTCTTGCATTAAATCTAATGGATTCCCTCGTTTTATTGTTTCCTTACCACTTTCACTTATATGTAACGTTTCATCCTTCCCTCGGATTACCGCTACCGGGTTCAGCCCTACAATGTTATAACGACCGCCACGGCCGCTTTCTAACAAAATATGTTGTGATTTACCCTGAGAAAGAAATTTATATTGCTTAAAGAAATCTAACTGATATGGAATAGAAAGCGCTAAAGATTTTCTTCGTTGCATATCAACACCCCGTCTTCTTTTATCCCACCCTCTTAGATGAACCAGCTCAAACTACATAAGTTATTTATATAGAGATTGATTATACTCGAAGGCTAGTGAAAATAAATTAATTATACTACCTCTTATTTTACATGAAGTTTTCTAGTCATTCACTCTTTTCCTATTTCCAATCCAAAAAGAAAAAGCATCCTTTTTCAAGGATGCTTTTTCAATCGCGTTTAATTATGATTCAAATTGATAAAGTGGTGTACTTAAATAACGTTCGCCGTTACTTGGGATAATAACAAGTACCTTTTTCCCCTTACCTAACTTTTTCGCAATTTCTGTTGCTGCATAAATAACTGCGCCTGAAGAGATACCAACTAAAATACCTTCCTCTTTAGCCACTCTTCTCGCATATTCAAATGCTTGCTCTGTTTTCACTTGAATAATTTCATCATATACTTCTACATCCAATGTCTCTGGAACAAATCCCGCCCCAATTCCTTGGATTTTATGCGGACCCGGTTTCCCACCAGATAATACTGGCGAATCTGCAGGTTCTACTGCATAAATTTTAATACCTTCATATGCTTCCTTCAGCACTTCACCAGCACCAGTAATCGTTCCACCTGTACCAATACCTGCAATAAACGCATCTAATTGATCACCCATTTGTTCAACAATTTCTGGACCTGTTGTTAAACGATGAATTTGTGGATTTGATTGATTTTGGAACTGTTGCGGTATAAAGTAACCATGCTCTTTTGCTAATTCAGTTGCTTTACGAATTGCTCCACCCATTCCTTCAGGACCTGGAGTCAATACTAATTCAGCACCGTAAGCACGCAATAAATTACGACGCTCAATACTCATTGTTTCTGGCATTACTAAAATTGCATTATATCCTTTAGCAGCCGCTACCATCGCTAAACCAATTCCTGTGTTACCACTTGTTGGCTCAATGATTGTATCGCCCTCTTTTAACAATCCCTTTTTTTCAGCATCTTCAATCATAGCTAGTGCAATACGATCTTTAACGCTGCTCCCCGGATTCATAAACTCTAGTTTTAAGTATATATCTGCGCTATCTGATTCTACGATGCGGTTCAACTTAACGATCGGCGTTTTCCCGATTAATTCTGAAACTGATTGTGCCACTCGCATTCCTGTCACTCCTAACACCGAGTATTTTTATTGGTTTTATCTATATTTAGATTTTGTCAGAAAATTCCCTGTTTGTCAATCTCTTTGGAGGGTTAATCCCCTTATTACAAATTCTCAATTAAATTTGTAATATCTTCTTTAGAGAACTTGTATCGTTCATTACAGAAATGACAATGAACTTCTGTCTCTTCTTCTTCTTCACGAATTTGCTCTAACTCTGTTTTACCTAAACTAATTAACACACTCTCGATACGTTCACGTGAGCAAGTACAATTAAATTGAACATCCATTGTTTCCAATACTTTTACTTTATCTTCTCCAAGGACTGCGTATAGTAGCTCTTCTGGAGAAAGACCTTGTTCGATCAATGTTGATACAGGCGGGATTTTTTGCAAACGATCTTCAATAAATGAAATTGTTTCTTCCTGTGCGCCCGGCATAATTTGAAGGATAAATCCACCCGCCGCTAATACGCTGTCATCTCCATTTACAAGGACACCCACACCAACAGAAGAAGGCGTCTGCTCAGAAACTGCGAAATAATACGTGAAATCTTCCCCTAGTTCTCCCGAAACGATTGGAGATTGACCGATAAACGGCTCACGCATACCAATATCTTTAATTACTGTTACAAACCCTTCTGTACCTACCGCTTGATATACACGTAATTTCCCTTGTTCCGTTCCTTCAAAATCAACATGTGGATTCGTTACATAGCCACGTACATCTCCATTTGCATGAGCATCCACTAAGATAGGGCCAATCGGTCCATTACCTTCTACCTTGATCGTTAACTTTTGATCACCTTTTAACATCGCACCCATCATTGTACCTGCAGTTAAAGAACGACCAAGTGCCGCCGAAGCTGTCCTCCATGTATCATGACGTCTTTGTGCCTCACTTACTGTATTTGTTGTACGTACACTATACGCACGTACTTCTCCATCAAACGCTAACGCTTTTACTAAATAATCTTTCATACGTATTTATTCACCTTTCTCATGCTGTAAATTTGCATTACGCTCATATAACATATATAAGCCTTTTAACGTTAAAAATGGATCTACAATATCAATTACATTCGATTCTTCTGAAATTAATTTCGCCAATCCACCTGTTGCAATAACTCTCGGTTCTTGTTTAGCTTCCTCTTTCATACGCTTAACAATACCTTCCACTTGTCCTACATAACCATAAAGAATACCTGATTGCATCGCACTTACTGTATTCTTCCCAACAACACTGCTCGGTTTTGTAATTTCAATACGAGGAAGTTTTGCCGCCCTACTATATAAAGCCTCTGCTGAAATCATAATTCCTGGCGTAATAACTCCACCCATATAATGCTTTTCTTCGTTAATATAACAATATGTAGTAGCCGTACCAAAATCAACAATAATAAGCGGACTTCCATACAAGTGGATTCCTGCTACTGCATTTACAATTCGGTCTGCGCCTACTTCACGCGGATTTTCATATTTAATATTTAGCCCCGTTTTTATTCCAGGCCCTACTACAAGCGGTTTAATTTTAAAATATTTTTCACACATACGTTCTAAAGCGAACATAATTGGTGGTACGACCGAAGACACAATAATACCTTTCACATCTTCAAACGAAAGACCCTCATGATCAAGTAACTGTTTTACAAGCATTCCATATTCATCTTCTGTCTTATGACGATCTGTTTCCATGCGCCAATGCTGACGAAGTTCCCCCTCTTCAAACACGCCTAGTACAGCATTTGTGTTCCCTACATCCAATACAAAAATCATATTCTCACCACTTATCTTATTTAATCTATATTTGTGTAGTATGTATAAAACTTATAAAAACATCATATCACACATACCTATATAATCAGCTTTCCTATCCTCATCATTTTACAAAAAGATTGCTCTCTATTTCAATTTTTAATACCAGTTTTACTTAAATTACTTTATCCACTAAACTCTCAATAATAATTAATAAAAATCTTAACAAACAAAAAAGGAGTGACAATAGTCACTCCTTCATTTCTTACTTATCTTCTTTATCTTCTTTATCTTCATCGTCTTTCTTCATATTGATGTTTACTTTCACATCATCTGAAGATGTTGGACGCTCAGGTAATCTGCCATAATCATATAAATGATTAATTTGCTCTGCATCTAATGTTTCTACTTCAAGTAACGTTTTCGCGATAATATCAAGCTTATCTCGTTTTTCAGTAAGAATTTGTTTTGCACGAGCATAACAGTCTTTAATAATTGTTTGCATTTCCACATCAATTTCATGTGCGATTGCATCACTGTAGTTTTGTTCTGAATGGAAGTCTCTTCCTAAGAATACTTGACCACCTTGTGAGCTACCAAATTGCATCGGTCCAAGCTTATCACTCATACCGAATTCCGTAACCATACGTCTTGCAATACCAGTCGCACGTTGGAAGTCGTTGTGAGCACCTGTACTTGCTTCACCAAATACAATTTCCTCAGCTACTCGACCACCAAGTAAACCAGTGATTTTATCAAGTAACTCTGGCTTTGTCATGAAGTAACGATCTTCCTTCGGAAGCATTACCGCATATCCACCAGCTTGACCACGAGGGACAATTGTTACTTTATGAACGACATCAGCTTCATCAAGAACAACACCAATTACAGTATGGCCCGCTTCATGGAAAGCAACGATATTACGTTCTTTTTCAGAGATAACACGACTTTTCTTAGCTGGACCTGCGATAACACGATCCGTTGCTTCATCGATATCACTCATATCAATTTTCTTCTTATCTCGACGTGCAGCTACTAAAGCAGCTTCGTTTAATAAGTTTTCAAGATCCGCACCAGAGAATCCTGGTGTACGAGTCGCAATTGCTCTTAAATTAATATGCTCATCAAGCGGTTTATTACGCGCATGTACTTTCAGTACAGCTTCACGACCATTTACATCTGGACGATCTACTGTAATTTGACGGTCAAAACGACCTGGACGTAATAACGCTGGGTCAAGAATGTCTGGACGGTTTGTCGCAGCAATGATAATAATACCTTCGTTTGCACCGAATCCATCCATTTCAACAAGTAACTGGTTCAATGTTTGCTCACGCTCATCATGACCACCACCAAGACCTGCGCCACGTTGACGACCTACTGCATCAATTTCATCAATGAAAATGATACAAGGAGCATTTTTCTTTGCATTTTCAAATAAATCACGTACACGTGATGCACCGACACCGACAAACATCTCTACAAAGTCAGAACCACTGATAGAGAAGAATGGAACGCCAGCCTCACCTGCAACAGCACGTGCTAATAAAGTTTTACCTGTACCTGGAGGTCCAACTAATAGGACACCCTTCGGAATACGGGCACCAACTTCAGAAAACTTACGAGGGTCTTTTAAGAATTCAACTACCTCAACAAGTTCTTGTTTCTCTTCATCCGCCCCAGCAACATCTCTGAAACGAACTTTTTTCTTTTCATCATTATATAACTTCGCCTTACTTTTCCCGAAGTTCATAACACGGCTACCGCCGCCTTGAGCTTGGTTTAATAAGAAGAAGAATAAAATGAAGATGATGACAAACGGAATGATTGAAGTAAAGAATGTTACCCAAGCACTTGTTTCTTCTGCTGGTTGATACTTAACTTCGGCACCTTTCGCTTTATCATTGATTTTCTTTTGTAATTCCTCAGTATTTGGTGCATAAGTAACAAATTGTTCTCCTTGGCTAGAGTTATTGAATTGTCCTTTTACCTCAAATACACCATTTTTCGGTTGAAGTTGCACATTACGCACTTCACCGCTTTCTAGTTTAGTAATGAATTTGTCGTAGCTAACTGATGTCGTTTTTTGTGTCGAACCATTAAAATAGCTCACGATTCCAATTACTACTAAGAATATCAGTAAATAAAAGATGGTATTACGGAAGATACGATTCATTCCTAACCTCCTCTCACGGCATAAACACTATAGTAAATCGTAACATAGAAAAACTTTCCTATACAATTGTAAAGCCTGTATTTAATTAATTTGAGTAAACGCTTGGTTTTAATACGCCTACATAAGGAAGATTACGGTACTGCTCTTTATAATCTAATCCATATCCTACTACAAATTCATGTGGAACAGTAAATCCAACATAATCCGCTTTCAGATCAACCTTACGGCCTGTTGGCTTATCTAATAATGTAACAATTTTTACAGACTTCGCTTTACGATATTTGAATAAGTCTACTAAGTAGCTTAGTGTAAGACCACTATCAATAATATCTTCGACGATTAAAATATCGCGACCTTCTACAGAAGTATCAAGATCTTTTAAAATTTTCACTTCGCCTGTTGAAACTGTAGAGTGACCATAACTAGATACAGCCATAAAATCCATTTCAAGATATGTATCTGTTCTCTTTAATAAATCTGCCATGAATGGCATTGCGCCTTTTAATACACCAATTGCAAGAGGTACTGTGTTTTTATAATCCTCTGCAATAACTGCACCTAGTTCGCGCACCTTTTCTTGTATTTGTTCTTCAGAAATTAATACTTTTTCGATATCTTGATTCATCATTTCATTATCCTCCCGGAAGACTCCTTGCTTTTGTAGTGAATAATCATATATTTATCCTTCTTTGCCATCTCTTTCGAAATTGCAAATGCAGATCGCTTCAACAAGGGTACCCAAATAATGGTCCCACTTGCGTCACAAACGACCGGCCATTCTTCCCTTTTTTCTTTCGGTACTTTCGCTTCGATAAAAATAGTTTTTATCTTTTTCGTGCCATCCATACCTTGTATTGACATGCGATCTCCATTTTCTCTAGAACGAATACGAAGTGGATATGATATATCATTATACTTAGCAACAAATACTGTTTCATTCATGTTACTTGGTATATCTTCGCTCACCTCTGTTACAAATTCATCCCCGTTCAATATTGTAATGGTCCCGGGTACTGATAAATCTTGTAAAAAAGGAGAGGCAATTTCTTGTTTAAATCTAAAGCTACACTCCTCGTATGTGCGAACAATTTTCAAATCACCTGGAAAATCAAGTGAACCTGAAGGTTGTGTCCGCTTAAAAAACTCAATCACCTTGTCAATATGTATAGAAGAAAGAGAAGATGGAATCTTATATTCATAAAGATAGTTTAATATTAGTTGAATCCCTCTTCTTTGTAAAGGCATAGACATGGATTCAAAGGCAGGAATTGATAAGCTAATTTGTTTATCACTTTTTTTTGTAATTACTTTATTCATTTTCTCAAAAGCTAATTCCTGCAAATAAGCCTCATCCTCTTGCATTTGCACGCTAAATTTTTGGAATTTCTCATGCATTTGTGGATTTTCTTCTTTTAAGTGAGGAAGGACATATTTACGTAATCGATTCCTTGTATATAATTCCTTTTTATTACTCGGATCTATACGCGGAATTAAATTTAGCTTATTACAGTAATCAACAATTTCTTCCTTCGTTACCCCAAGTAACGGCCTAATTAAATACCCATTATGAAAAGGACGCTTCACTGCAATTCCTGCATATCCTTTCGGAGTACTCCCTCTTACAAGACGCATTAAAATTGTCTCTACTTGATCATCTCCATGATGTCCAAGTGCAACATATCTTGCATCATATTTCTTCATTATTCTTTCCAAAAATGCATATCTGCATTCTCTAGCAGCAACCTGTGCATTCATCCCGTATTGCTGTTGATATTGTGATACATTAATCCTTATCGTTTCACAAATAATTCCTAGTTCTTCACAAAGGCCCTGCACAAACTGTAAATCCTCATGAGATTCCTCACCTCTAAACATATGATCCACATGAGCCACTACAATTTCCAACTGTTTTTCCGCTCTTTTTTCTAATAAATAATATAAAAGGGCTAACGAGTCAGGACCACCAGAAACTCCCACAACAATCGTTGAATCATTCTTTAATACATCATGCTGCTTTACAAAGTCATCTACTTTTTCAACAAATGTATCTTTCAACTTCGCAATCACCTTTCATTAAACAAGAACAGCAACGTTAGTCACCTTGTTTATAATGGTACAACTTTTACAAACATTGTGCAAAAAAAAGATATACAAAAATTACATTTTTATTTTACATCCTCCGTGTGTATTCACAAAATTAATAACATTACCTTTTCCCACAAAAAAACCTAGGTATTCACCTAGGTTTTTAAAATCAAATTATAGATAAACATTCCACTTACATTTTACTGCGCCTGCATTCCTACAATCGGAATCGTAGCCCACTTCGGCATATTTTTCTTCACTTTTGCCACTACAATAGTCATATCATCATTTATATAACCATCACAAGAGCGAATCACTTCTTCCATAATGATATCAGCAATTTCTTGCGGGTCTTCGGTTTGCAATTCTTTAATTTTCCGTTTCATCCACAATTCATGATTCTCTACATGCTGTGCTCCCTCAAAAATCCCATCACTCATCATAATAAGGATATCGCCCGTTTTTAATTGTTCACCCACCACATCAACTTCAACATCCTCGATGATTCCCATCGGCAAGTTACTTGCTTCAATTTTCAAAATATTATTCGCGCGTTTGACAAAACTCGGTGTTGATCCAATCTTTAAAAACCTTGCACTCGCATCTCGCAAATCTACCATAGCTAAATCTAATGTCGTAAACATCTCTTCCGTCGTTCTCAAAGAAAGAATTGAATTGATAGACTTAATTGCTATTTCTTCATCAATACCCGATTGGAGTATTTTTTGTAATAATTTCACCGTTTCCTTACTTTCCATATGAGCTCTTTGCCCATTTCCCATACCATCACTAATCGCAAGTGCATATTTACCAACACTTAAATCCATCATCGCATAAGAGTCACCCGAAACAAATCCACCACCTTTTGCAGCTGTAGCCAATCCTGTATCAAGAGAGTACGTCTTCGCCGAACCAAATGATATTAAACTGTGGCCATTTGGATAAGAAGACTTTTCTTCATGTTTAACGACAATATTTTCTTTAAGGATATCCGAAAGCATCGGTGCAACTAACTTTTCACATTCACCATGTTCATTAGATGCAACTGGAATCAACATTTCAATATCAATACTTCCTCTATCTAAACAATAAATATCAACATGCTCTACTTCGACACCAAAATCACGGAACGCTTGCATAATCTGCTCTTCCTGCACTTGATGATTTTCACGCTCTCGTTGTATCTCCTTAGCAAAATCCTCCATAACCTTTGATACACCTAATAGTTGCTCCGCAACTATTCTACGATTTTCCTTCATTTGTTTTCGTAATTTTTGTCCCTCATAGAAATGATCTAATTCACCCGCTACTAAATCTGTCACTTTTTTCCCTCTCACACAATGCTTGTCCCACTCACGAACTAATTTACGATTATGTTGCAGGGTTCCTTCTTCCGTTTCACTCATTATTTGTTTCATATAATCGTACGTTTTATCGAAATTCACTACCCAGCATTGATCCTTTTTAAAGCATGTTTGACATGTTTTCGCAGTAATTGTACTCAAAAACAAATCTGCTTCTGTCTCTTTATCTTCTTCCTCTACATACCCATATACAGAAAAGCTATTAGATAAAGCAGCAAATACATTTGCAAATTGATTGATTTTGTTTGCTGTAACATCACGCATCCTTCTTAAATATTGTTGTTGATCTTGCGAATGCTCTTGTGTACCTGGCATAAATTTAGCAATACGATCCAAAACAAGCTTTGGCGTTAATAAGAAGATCGCAATCGCTACACCTGACTCAATTAAAGTTGTTACAATATTCGTCTGCTTGTCTACATATAATGTAATTAAGCTTGTCCCTATTAATAACCCTAAACTAACACCTAAACGCTTCCCTTCTTTTAACAACCCACCAAGCAATCCAGAAAAAGCGAGAAGGCTAAGCTGAGACAAACTAGACACATTTGCTAAACTTAATATCAATCCTGTTACGACCCCCACTGTAGATCCTGTAGCAGCACCCGCAATAAATGCAAATACTAGTACTAAATACCTTGTAAAAATATGTTGAATAGAAGCATCATATACAAACCAATCTGTTGTACCCGTTAAAACAGATGCTAGTAATATAATCAAACAAACAATTTCTTCCGTCTCTAATGCCTGTTGTTTTCCTTTCCTTTCCACTAAAAGCGGGACACTTTGTAAAAATATCATAGTTAATACGAAACTAAGCCCAGCCTCAATGGTACTAACGAGTAAATCGTACATGGTGACAGTTTGTTGTGCAAAGTATACAACAACTAAGTGTGCGGTTAATGCGGAGATAAATACTTGAAATGGAACAAGTCCAACGGTTTTACGTGTAAATCTACTAAAGAAGATATTATAAATGAAGAAAGTAAAGATAGATGCAAAAGTAAAAAACAAATTATCTATCGAGACTGAAAGAGCTCCTCCCATTAGAGCTAAAAATGCTAACGGCATCTTATCCCGCTTCATAACATAAACAGCAGCAAAAAACGGAAGTGCAAAAGGTAAAATATTTGTTAATATATATGCTCGTCCCAAAAGAAAACCAATAACAACAATAATAAATCCCCATCTAAAGAAAACTTGCTCAAATTTCATTCGCAACTTACTCGTCCACTTTATTCCTCCAAGCTGACTCTCATTCATTGCCAATGCACTTGTATTCATAGTATTCCTTCCTGCTTTAGGCATATTTTTAACACCACCTGCATAGTTTAATTACTGTCATTATAAAAGATGATTGTTGGGATTTTTGTCAAAACAACAGTTTTCACTTTTATAATCGTTCGACTTTTTATTCGAAATAACTCTACAGATATACACAGTATGTAAGTTATTTCTGAATATTTAATTAAATATTCAGAAAATATAGGGTGATTTTGTAGAAGTGTTGTATATCTTAATTTATTCAACAAAAAAAGATCATGCAAATTTGCATGATCTTTTTAGATGACCCGTACGGGATTCGAACCCGTGTTACCGCCGTGAAAGGGCGGTGTCTTAACCACTTGACCAACGGGCCGTTAAATTAAATATAGCGGCGGAGGGGATCGAACCCCCGACCTCACGGGTATGAACCGTACGCTCTAGCCAGCTGAGCTACACCGCCATGTCGTCTTATTTAACGGACAATTAGTATCTTACATCAGATATTATTTAAAGTCAACACATCTCAAAAAAAAATTTAAAAATATATTTTAACATATAAAAAAGCACCCTGAGCCATCACTCTGGGTACCTCTCTATATGTTAAAAACTAAACGGCCTTATTATCCGCGACGCGCGCCACGGCCACCACGTTTAGACTCTGTGTTACGCTTTAAAGAAGTTAAGCGATCTTCGCTATCCTTTAAGAAGCGTGCCATCTTTTGCTCAAATGTTTCTTTTGGAGCTCGGTCGTTACCGCCACCGCGATTATCTCTGTTGAAAGAGCGATTATTACGTTGTGGACGTCCAGAACGTTGTTGATCACCACCGCGTTGGTATTCACCGCGTGGACGATCTCCTTCTGTTTTTTCACGTTCTTTCGCTTTTTTGATAGATAAACCAATCTTTCCATCTTTTTCAACATTAATAACTTTTACTTCTACTTGGTCGCCCACTTTTAAGTGATCGTTAATATCTTTTACATAGTTATCAGCAACTTCACTAATATGAACAAGACCAGTTAAGCCTTCTGGCAGCTCCACAAAAGCCCCAAAATTTGTAATACCTGTTACTTTACCCTGTAACTTGCTGCCTACCTCGATTGACATAAAAAAAATGCTCCTCCTTAGTGGTTAAAAAGTCAAATTTTACTTTATTATATATAATCCTAAAATATAGTGTCAATAAGACATACTCTACTTAGAAACAGGAAAAATTATCTCCCCTTTACCAGAGAAGAAATAATCCCTTCTAGCAATCTTTAATACATACTCTTCATCATTTAACTTTTGAACTTCGTCTTTTAGACTTTTTTCTTTATTCGTTAATGAATCCAGTTCTTTTTTCATGTCCTTAACTTTTGCTTCTTTTGCTTTAATGGAACTGTTTTGTTGATAAAACGTTACACTAATGCTCGCAATAATTGTAAAAGTAAAGACAAGAAAAACCGCTAAACGGCGATAAAGTCGCTTCCTGTTCTCATCCGTTTGTATTATATGCTCTTTAACAGGATTTGGACTCTGCTTTTCGATTGTTCTTTGTCTCAGTTCCCTCATTTCCGAGGTCCCCCTAACTTCTTTTTTATACGCTCCCATAGTTGGAAGATATGCCCCTTCAATTTTGCTATATATTGCAGGAACCCTATATGTTTCACTATAAAAAGTTTAACACGATTAGGGAGAAGTTTCCATATGAGCGAAGCAATAAATCGAACAGGCCAGAAAAAAACTTTCCATATGAAAAGTAATATCCAAATCACCATTTTCCATAACACATGTCCAATTGAAAGCAGTATACGAAATAAGAATAATATAAATGCAATAAATAGCTGCGCTATAATAATAACAGGTTTTATCATGAGTAGCTGTATAATTCGAACAAAAAAATATGTTGTTTGCATAAAAATATAGATGAGAAAATTTAACAGCTTCATGTATAGTGCTTTCAGTAAGCTTTGATATGCCGCAAAACCACATAATAATGCCAAAAACACATATATACGTAGTTCAGCTTCATTTACGAGAAGCAATACATAAAAGACGAATAATGCTTGGACAATCCAAAATAATATATCATGTATAAATACAAGCCAACGTTTACGCTCTTGACGCTTTAAAAAACGTTGATATGTATCTAAAGATGCTCCAATCCAAGCACCCATTCCAATCATTGAAAGCATTGTATACAACTGAATTGTTAAGCTCATTTAAACAACTTACTAAAGAAACCTTTAGTTTTTTCTCCTTGATTTTCATCAATATACAGCATCTCATGAACTTTCCCTTTAATCGACACAATGCCTTTTTCCACATCTAAATTTTTCATTTGTAAATTTTGACCACGAATCGTTAAAAAACCCATTACGGTTTCGAGTAAAAACTCCTCGCTATCAAAACTCTCTACTTGCTTCACACCAGTAATATCAATTACACGCCTGCCACGCATAATAATATCATGCTCTACAGAAACATTTTGTTGATTAGAAGACGTAGGTGAGTAACCATTATTCACGTAAATCCCCCCATAGGTTTTTACTAGCTAATAGTAATGTATGAGGGGATACACGATTTTAGAACAAGCCTTCTTCCGCTTTTACTTTTTCTTCGCGAACTAAGCTATACATATTTGCAGCATCTTCTTTTTTAGTTGTTTCTTTCAATTCATTTATTTTTACAGTCACTATTTTTTGACCAAAACGAATTGTTAATTCATCAGCTACTTTCACATCAGAACTCGCTTTTGCCACTTGACCATTAATAGATATTCTTCCTTGATCAGCTACTTCTTTCGCTAATGTTCTTCTTTTTATTAAGCGTGACACTTTTAAAAACTTATCTAGACGCATAGTAAATCCCCCTATTAACGCTCTGTTTGTTTCGCTTCTTCCCATAAAACATCTAACTGTTCTAATGATAAATCTTTCATCTCTTTATTCATTTCAGCTACTTTTGCCTCCATGTATAAAAAACGATTAGTAAATTTCTCATTAGTTGAACGTAATGCCTCTTCTGGATCTATTTTGTAATGACGGGCTATATTAACAAATGCAAATAGTAAATCACCAAATTCACCTAGCATCTTTTCCTCATCCATGTTTGTAACTTCTTGTTGGAATTCTTGCCATTCTTCCAAAGCTTTTTCTATCATCGGTTGCACATCAACCCAATCAAATCCAACCTTACCAGCTTTCTTCTGAATTTCATAGGCGCGTAGTAACTGCGGCAAACTTTTTGGAACGCCATTTAAAACAGATTCTTTCACAAATCCTTTTTCTTGTTTTTTAATTTCTTCCCAATTTGCGATCACTTCATCAGCATTGCTTACATCCGTATTTCCAAATACATGCGGATGGCGACGAACCATTTTCTCAGATAGAGTTCGAATGATATCATCTATAGAGAACCAACCTTCATCTTCTCCGATTTGAGCATGAAGCATAACTTGTAATAATATATCACCTAATTCTTCTACTAAGTGATCATCATCCTCTTCATCAATTGCTTCCAACACTTCATAAGCTTCCTCAATTAAATATTTCTTTAATGATTGATGTGTTTGCTTTTTATCCCACGGACAACCATTTGGACCACGAAGGTCTGCAATAATTTCTCTAAGGACATCAAACTGTTGATACAAGGACGCACGCTCCTGAACTGGCGGCACATACACACTCGTTAAATTATTCAATTCCGTTTCATGATCCAGCATGTACAACGGTACCTTCTTTACTTGTTCAAATGAAGTTCCTGCAGCTGTTACGATATACACTTCATAATCATCTGGCAACATCTCCATTAATGTTAATTTCACATCAGATGCAACGAATGCATCATATACTTGGCAAAAGATTAAATGTTGACGTAATTCTAATTGCCCTCTTTCAAATGATGTAGCGTCAAGTAATTGGAATCCTTCAATCGGATCAATTTTTAGGCTTGCAAACATAGGATCAAGGAAACTTTGCCCACCTTCAATTCGCACTTCAATATTTGAAACTTTACCTTTTTCCAACAGTAGCTGAACTGTTCTTTCTGCTACAAGTGGATGCCCCGGAACAGCATAGATAACGTCTGTATCCTCAGCTTGTTCTAGCAATTTATTCGCAATTGTTTCATATACAATTTCAAACGTATCATGTGCTTCATATACAGCATCAAAAGCCGTATATTGTACGCCTTCTTTCTCCAATTCTTCTATAACTGGATGTTCCTTCGTTCTAACAAACAGATGGTCTGCTTCTTTTATTTTTCGATATACACCCATCGTTAGCTGATCTAATTCACCAGCACCTAAACCTAAAATAGTAATGATTCCACTCACAACCTGTCACCTCTATCCACTCTTCTTCAATGAACCTTCTTTTTTCTCTTGTTTCATAACGGTTCCTAATTCTTTTTTTGTAAATACACGTAATTTTAAAATAAAAAACATATATGTCAATCCGCCGATGGCTACACCTAACAAAGATTCAATCGTCGCGCTCGCTCTATGTTCCGTATCAATTACTAATCCAGACATCTGCAACACACGCGTGAACATCATTAATACAAACCCCATACAGATACCACTAATTACTATCCCTAACATATTTCGCTTATTAATAAGTGACCCTGATACAGCTCTCATAAGCAACAAACTATTTAGTCCAGAAATTATAATTAACGCACATAAAGTCGCAAAAGCTGCCCCTTTCACACCAAAATAAGGCATGAATATATAGTTTAACGCTAACTTTAAGCAACCTCCAAATACAACAAATAATGCTGGCTTAAATGTTTGTCCCAGCCCTTGTAAAATAGAAGCCGTCGTAATTGACAATGAACTAAATAAAATAGATAAAGATAAAATAGATAAAACATCTGATCCATCACTATTTTCAAACAACATAATATTCGTAGGTTGAATAATACAAGTTAGCCCAATAGCTGCTGCAAATCCAATAACAAATGTTATTTTCATCGCTAACTTTACCTTTTCTTGAATAAAGGAAAGATCTCCTCTTTCCTTCGCCGCTGTAATAATTGGAATAAGTGATAACGAGAAAGAAGTCGTCACAACAGTACCTAATTGCATTAGCGGAATACTTCTATCATAAACACCCTTTAATACTTTTGCACTTTCAGCCTGTTCTCCCGCACCAATAAGTAAGGTGTACAAGGACATTGAATCAGCCATCTGTATAAAAATAAGCACTAAATTACTAACACAAATCGCTAATCCCTGCCAAAAAAGGATTTTAATTATCCTCCTTTTACCCTTAATTCTCGCTACACTTTTAAAAAATATGGAACGAAAATCTCGACGCATATACAACATAAGTACAATAATCCCAATAAGTCCACCCGCAATTGAGCCTAACATAGCCCCTGCACCAACTGTATATAAATCAAATCCGTGAGCAATTAGGAATAGCGATAAAAATACAATAATGGAAACCCGAATTGTTTGTTCTATTACTTGCGAAACAGCCGTTGGCATCATATTATTGAACCCTTGAAAATAACCTCTTGCTACAGACAAAAATGGCATCAATAAGAATGAAAATGAAATAACACGTAGTAACTTATCTAAATGCATATCACCCATAGCTATCGCAATTGTTTCGGCCCCAAAAAACAATGTAAAGAAGCCTATAAAACCAATTCCTAATAAAAACCAAAAAGATACACAAATAATTTCTTCTGCTTCTTTTTGTTTTCCCCGCTCTAGTCGTTCTGCAACCATTTTTGAAATGATAACAGGAAACCCATAAGTAGCTAAAATTAAACAAAATCCATAAAACGGGTAAATTTGTTGGTAAATATAAAAACCAATATCCCCCGCTATATTTTGATATGGAATACGGTAAAAGGCGCTTAATACCTTTGTAACAAAACTTGCAATCGTTAATATAATAGCCCCACGCCAAAAGGCTTGATACTTCTTCGCTTCCATACAAGAAAACTCCTTTTTCTATTCTCACCTCTCGTATTATATCATAAAGAAAAACACAAACTCCCTTACCACCACGGGTAATAATAGGTCCCTACGCGTTAAAAATATTCAACGAAAAAAGGTAGCAAAGTGCTACCTTCATTCAATATACATGTATCTCCAAATAATTGATTTCTCGAAAAGAAAGATCATAATTAGGAAAGATTACTACTTCTAAAATCTATATACCCTTACTGTTCCATTTGTTTCGCTAAGAAACTGGCAGCAGTATTAACCGCTTTATGCTCGATTTCGCTTATAATAGCTTCTTTTGAAAAAATAATGACGGCTCCAATTGGGTCTCCGTTTGCAACAATCGGTCCAACTGTATAAGAATGAACCTTTTCTGTTACACCATCGATAATAGAAATATCACTTTCGTCCGTCATAATAACAGACTTTCGTTCTTCCATCGTTTTTTCGATTAGATCGCCAACACTTTTATTTAAGTATTCTTTTTTCGATACGCCTGATACTGCGATGATAGAATCTCGATCACACACAAGCACATTATGTCCTAAGCTGTCATATAAAGCCTCAGCATATTCTTTTGCAAAATCACCTAGTTCACTAATTGGAGAATACTTCTTTAAAATTACTTCTCCATCGCGATCAACAAATATTTCTAGTGGGTCTCCTTCTCGAATACGTAAAGTTCTACGAATTTCCTTCGGGATTACTACCCTGCCTAAATCATCAATTCGACGTACGATTCCAGTTGCTTTCATTCTAATGCTGCCTCACTTTCTACTGATGATCAAAGTGGTGAATTTACCTGTTCATGTAAAAATCACCAACTGTTAGACATAGTATTTTACACATTAGTTCTTCTATGCACGCCGAATTGTATTTTTTTATCTTATTTTAGGCATTTATTACTTCTTTTTTCACATCTGGTAAGCCTTTTAATAAATTTTCAGCAATTGTTAACCACTTCGATGTCTCTAAGCCATTTGTTTTCATAACAATTTTCAATTGTGATCCTTCCATTCCTAGACCGATCATACGCCCAAAACTATTTCCGAGCATGAATAATTTTCCACCATCAATATTTTGGCTTGCTTGTTCCGAAAACAGGAATGTTACTTCAAATTTATTTTGCTTAATTAACTCAATTTGTTCTTTCATTGCCAACACTTTAATATTTGCAATTTGTAATAAATAACCAACTTCTTGTGGATAATCACCGAATCTATCGATCATTTCTTCCTGCAGTTCTTCAATATCCTCAATTGTAGAAACACCTCTAAATTGTTTATACATCATAATTTTTTGCTTACTATCTGAAATATAAGCGTCTGGTAAGTATGCATCTACCTCTAAGTCAATTTCAACATTAACTGTATTTTCAGCCCCATCTGTTCCTCTACGCTGTTCAATTGCATCTTTTAACATTTGAGAATATAGATCAAATCCGACAGAATCAATAAATCCATGCTGTTCTGCCCCTAACAAATTACCTGCTCCACGAATAGATAAATCTCTCATCGCAATTTTGAAACCAGATCCAAGTTCCGTGAACTCTTTAATTGCTTGCAGACGCTTCTCTGCAACCTCTGAGAGCACTTTGTCACGTTTATAAGCAAAGTATGCATACGCAACACGATTAGAACGTCCAACACGCCCACGAAGCTGATACAACTGTGATAATCCCATACGATCTGCATCGAATACAATTAACGTATTTACATTCGGAATATCTACACCCGTCTCAATAATTGTTGTACTTACAAGAACATCATGCTGCCCTTCTAAAAATGATAGCATAACAGACTCTAATTCACTTTCGTTCATTTTCCCATGTGCGTACGTTACGCGAGCATCTGGAACTAACATCGAAATTTCATCTGCTTTTCTTTCAATATCCTCTACACGGTTATATAGGAAGTAAATTTGACCGCCTCTTGCAAGCTCTCGCTCTATCGCCTCTCGCATTAATGCTGGATTATACTCTACTACATACGTTTGGACTGGGAAACGATTTTCTGGTGGTGTCTCAATAACAGATAAGTCGCGCACACCAAGCATAGACATATGAAGCGTCCGTGGAATCGGAGTTGCCGTTAATGTTAATACGTCAACATTCGCCTTCAATTGTTTAATTTTTTCTTTATGCGTCACGCCAAATCTTTGTTCTTCATCAATAATAAGAAGCCCTAAATCTTTATAAGTAACATCTTTAGATAAAATACGATGTGTTCCGATTACAATATCTATTGTGCCATCCTTTAAGCCCTTAATCGTTTCATTTTGTTGTTTTCTCGTACGGAATCTACTTAATAATCCTATATTGATTGGATAATCTTGAAAACGCTCTCGAATTGTTTCATAGTGTTGCTGCGCAAGAATCGTTGTCGGTACTAAAATTGCAACTTGTTTTTCATCCATAATTGCTTTAAATGCCGCACGAATAGCCACTTCAGTCTTTCCATACCCTACATCACCACAAAGGAGCCTATCCATCGGGCGTCCCCGTTCCATATCTTTTTTAATTTCGTCAATAGAACGTAACTGATCCTCTGTCTCTTGATATGGGAAAGATGATTCGAACTCTTGTTGTTCTGCCGTATCTGGCGTATATGCATAGCCTTTTGAAGCTTCGCGCTCAGCATATAGTTTAATTAGGTCATCCGCAATGTCTTGTACAGATTTTTCAACTTTCGTTTTAACCTTTTTCCAATCATTTCCGCCTAATTTATAAACTTTCGGATCCTTACCTTCAGACCCTACATATTTTTGGACTTGATCAATTTGTTCAATTGGAACGTATAGCTTATCATTACCTTGATATTTAATATTTAAATAATCTTTATGAACACCATTAATCTCTAATGTCTCAATACCTAAAAATTTACCTATACCATGATTTACGTGAACTACATAATCCCCAACTTTTAATTCCGAATAACTTTTAATACGTTCAGCATTCGATAACTTTTGTTTACGTTGTGATTTTTTAACTTTCTTATGGAAAAGTTCCTTTTCAGTAATGACAACAAACTTTTGCATCGGCATTTCAAACCCTGCATGTAAATCACCTACAGCAATTTGTAACCTTCCAGGTAATAAGATATCTGTGCCTTCTACAATATCTGCCTCAATATCATAATCACTTAAAATATGTTGTAATTTTTTCACACGTTCATCATCTGTTCCAAGTACAACAGTCGTAAAATGCCCTTCATTCCATCTATCAATTTCTGTTTTTAACAAATTCATCTGCCCATGGAAATCTTGCATTGTTTTACATGTTACATTCACAATATTTTGCGGATGTGTGTGTGTGATATGACGTAAGAATAACGTTAAATATACAAAACTTCTTTTTTTATGATGAAGAAATCCCTCGAATGCGTGAGAGAAAGATAAATCTTGAATAATCGTTCCTTCACCGAGAAGTGATATATACCATTCCGCCTCTTCTGTTTCAAGATGTGATGCTGTTTCTTGAATACGGGAAATCTCATCTAAAATTACAACACCGTCTTCTGGTAAATAATCTATCAGACTAGCAGGTTCTTTATAGAAAATAGATAAGTATTTAAACATCTGTTCTATACTTTGCCCGTTTTTCAACATCTCAATTTCATGACTTACCGTCTCAAGCACTGTAGTCTTTAATTTATCATCAGAAAGTTTTTGCATCGTCTTAGTCAGACCTTCTTCAAGATGCTGAATTCCTGATTTTAATTCTTCCTGTGAAAATAAAAATTCTGTTGCCGGACCAAACCTAACGCTTTCTTTTTTACCTTGAGAGCGCTGTTCATCGACATCAAATAATCGAATAGAATCGACTTCTGTATCGAAAAATTCAATACGAAATGGTAGTTCTTCAGTTAAAGGATAAATGTCTAATATTCCCCCGCGCAAACTGAACTCCCCTGGGGCTTCTACCATCGACTTACGCTCATAGCCAATATGATGTAAAGTGTACAAGAGCGCATCTAAATCAATCTCTTGCCCTAGATTGATTTCAATTTGCTTTTGCTTCCACAATTCCTTTATTGGTAAAAATCTACGCAATCCTGCCACTGGCGCTACAATGATTCCATTCTCTCCCGCAGCCAAGCGATTTAACACTTCTATACGTTGCGCCTTCAATTCCGGACTTGCAACCCCAATTTCCGATGCTATCAGTTCATTCACTGGATATAGCCACACATCTTTTTCACCAAGTAACGCCACTAAATCTTCATGTACTTTTTGTGCTTGGTATAAGTTATGTGTCACGATTAATTGTGATTTTTTTGTTTTTTTATATAAAGCCGCCATTAATAATGAACGAGAAGATGTTGCCATCCCTGATATAAGTTGTTCCTTTAACCCATCTTCTAATCCATTAATAACCGATTGTATCTCTTCATTTTTATAAAATTGCTCTAATAAACCTATCATTTTTAAAACTCCTCTCAACATAAAGAGCAAGTCATTCTATTTTATGCAAATATTTTGGAAAAGGAAAACAGAAAAATGCTTTGGACACGCCAAAGCGACAACATTTTATTGCAGAAATTTTTCATATTCATAATACTCAGGATAAGATGCGAGCGTTTCTTGACACGATTCACAAATCGTTTTTATATATATATTTCCATTTTCATGAAAATGAATCATCTCTACTACTTCTTGCTCTGTTAGTTGAAATAAAACGTCGCTATATACTTTTTCTGCGTTAATGGAGCCTACATTACCTCCGCAATGTCTGCAATAATAATACCCTTCCATACTAGCCTCCTAAAAATTCAATTACTACTAGTATGGGTAAAACAAAAGATAAATATTCCCAATCTCATTTTTAACTATTGAAAGTATTCATGATTTGGAGAAAAGGCTTATTTAGCCACTCTTCACATGCATCCGCTGCTTTTTCAATAGAATAGTTAACATCCGGAGTCTCTTCAGATGTAAAGCGTCCCAATACATAATCGACTACCTTCATTCCATTTTTGGGGCGATCAATTCCCATACGGATACGTTGAAATTCTTGTGTTCCTAGGTGCGAAATCGTTGACTTTACACCATTATGTCCACCAGCACTACCTTTCATGCGAAGACGTAATTTACCTACAGGAATATCTAAATCGTCGTACATAACAACGAAGTCCTCAACATCAATTTTATAATAATCCATGAGTGGACGAATACTTTCCCCAGATAAATTCATGTATGTTAGCGGCTTTAATAAGATTACCTTTTCTCCATTAACAAACCCTGCACCAAATACACCTTTAAATTTTTGTTCATTCAAAGAAATGTTCCAACGCTTCGCAAGTTCATCAATGGCCATAAATCCAATATTATGCCTTGTTAATTCATATTCTCTACCTGGGTTCCCAAGTCCTACTATCAATTTCATTCTTGTACCACTACTTTCTTTTTTCGATACGAAAAGACGTAACCAATTTTGGTTACGTCTCATTCTATCCAATTAATTGAATAATACACTCACAGATTCTTCTTCGTATACACGAATGATTGCTTCTCCGATTAATGGAGCAACTGAAAGTTCATGTACTTTGTCGATTTTCTTCTCTTCCGGTAATACGATAGAGTTCGTTACAACTAACTCTTTAATATTTGAATTTTGAATACGCTCAATTGCTGGGCCAGATAATACTGGGTGTGTACAGCAAGCATATACTTCAGAAGCGCCGTTCTCAACAAGAGCGTTTGCTGCTAATGTAATTGTACCAGCTGTATCAATGATGTCATCAATTAAAATTGCTGTTTTGCCTTCAATATTACCGATAATGTTCATTACCTCTGATACGTTCGGGCGAGGACGACGCTTATCAATAATAGCGATTGGCGCTTTTAGACGATCTGCCATTTTTCTTGCACGAGTTACACCACCATGATCAGGAGACACGATTACGATATCTTTAAGACCTTTTGTTTCAAAGTAATCAGACAGAATCGGTACACCCATTAAGTGGTCGATTGGGATATCAAAGAACCCTTGAATTTGTGGAGCATGTAAATCTAGAGTGATTACACGAGTTGCACCTGCTGTTTCAAGCAAGTTTGCTACAAGTTTCGATGTAATTGGTTCACGAGAACGCGCTTTACGGTCTTGACGCGCATAACCATAGTAAGGAATAACAATATTAATTGTTTTCGCAGATGCACGTTTTAATGCATCGATCATAATAAGTAATTCCATGATATGTTCGTTTACTGGGAAGCTTGTAGATTGAATAATGAATACATCGCAACCACGGATACTTTCTTCAATGTTAATTTGAACTTCTCCATCACTAAAACGATCAACAGAACATTTTCCTAGCCCTACTCCAATATGCTTTGCAATCTGCTCAGCAAGTTCCTTATTAGAGTTTAAAGAGAATACTTTCAAATTAGAATTTAGATATTGAGTCGACATCTAGATTAACCCTCCACATTATGATTTTTTCTTATTCAGCAATTGATCAACATAGTCTTCTTTGTTAACTTGACGTGCACGTGCTACCGATAATGCTTTTGATGGAACATTCTCTGTAATTGTAGAGCCTGCTGCCACATAAGCACCATCTTCAACTGTTACTGGAGCAACAAGGTTTGAATTACATCCAATAAATACCCCATTACCAATCACAGTTTTGAATTTATTCTTACCGTCATAGTTCACCGTAATTGAACCACAACCAAGATTCACGTCTTCTCCAACTTGTGCATCCCCGATATAACTCAAGTGTGAAGCTTTACTTCTATTACCAAAGACAGTCTTTTTGATTTCCACGAAGTTTCCAACGCGTACTTCATCTCCAATAACTGAATCTGGGCGAATATGTGCAAATGGACCAACCGATACTTCTGTACCAAGTTTACTATCATGTACAGTAGATTGACGAATTGTCGTACGATCTCCAATTTCACTATCACGAATTACTGTATGCGGTCCAATTTCACAATCAGAACCAATTACAGTGTTCCCCTCAATAATTGTTCCTGGATGAAGAACTGTATCACTACCGATAATTGCATCAGCAGAAATATAAGTGTTACTTGGATCAATAATTGTAACACCATTTACCATGTTCTTTCGGTTGATACGGTTTTTCATAATAATTTCCGCTTGCGATAGAGCGACTCTGTCGTTAACACCTAACGTTTCATCGAACTGCTCTGTTTGATAAGCTGATACGATATGACCTTCATTTTTTAAAATCTCAATAACATCTGGAAGGTAATATTCACCTTGCACGTTATCATTTGAAACTTTAGAAAGTGAAGCAAATAAAGCCTTATTATCAAAACAATACGTACCTGTATTGATTTCTTTAATAGCTAATTCTTTCTCATTTGCATCTTTATGCTCAACAATCTTTTCAACATGACCATTCTCATTACGAACAATACGGCCATATCCAGCAGGTTCTTCTATGTACGCTGTTAGCACCGTAGCCATTGCTCCTGCTTCTTTATGTTGCTGAAGTAATGCTTCCATCGTTTCAGCAGTTATTAGCGGCGTATCACCACAAATAACTAAAGTTGTTCCTTCTTCATTTGCAAGTACACTTGCAGCTTGATCTACAGCATGTGCTGTACCAAGTTGTTCTGCTTGTAATGCAAACTCACTTACGTTCCCTAGCTGTTCTTGTACCATTTCAGCACCATGTCCAACAACCGTTACAAGTTTCTGCAATCCTAATTGAGATACTTGATCGACTACGTGTTGTACCATAGGTTTTCCACATACAGGATGCAGCACTTTGTATAGCTTAGACTTCATACGTGTGCCTTTACCTGCAGCTAGAATCACTGCAAATCTGTTTGACATATAGACCCTCCATCGCAACCTATTTATCCATTAAAGATATTATCCTAAATCATCATATATTTCAAGAAACACATTTTAACTATTAAATTTTACCATAATTCTTATAAGATGTTTTACTCTTTAGTATCTTTTTTAAGAAATAAGCTATACTATTTAAAATGATTTTGAAAAAATTAGTAGTTTCTTCTTTTTATGTTAATGGATTATGAAATTTCCGAATATAAAGCAAAAAAAAAAAAAACAAACTCCTGTAAATGCTTACAGGAGTTTGCTACAAAATTATAAGACTTTTTATCAAAGCCCTTTTCATTCGAATTTTACGAAGCACCTGCTTCTTCAAACTCAACCTCTTCTAACTCGCCTAAACGATGATACTCTGTTAAAACCGCATCTTGAATTTTAGAGCGTGTACCAGAATTAATCGGATGTGCAATGTCACGGAACTCTCCATCTGGAGTACGTTTACTTGGCATTGCTACAAACAATCCATTATTACCATCAATTACACGAATATCATGAACAACAAATTCTTGGTCCAAAGTAATAGAGGCAATTGCTCTCATGCGGCCTTCTGTGTTTACGCGGCGTAATCTTACGTCAGTCACTTCCATCTTGTGTTCACCACCCTTTTCTAAATAAGCGATATATTTGTATAAATTCCACAAATTTTCTATTTTCCCTTTAATTTTTTTAAAATTTTTAAGATAAAAATTTTTAATGTAGTTGAATATAGAGATTAGTAGAGGTTATCGCTTACAAAAGGTTACTTAACTAGGGCGATTACTTCAATTTCAACGGAAACATCTTTCGGTAATTTTGCTACTTGTACACAAGATCGAGCTGGTTTATGAGTAGAGAAATAAGAGCTATATACTTCATTCACAGCACTAAAATCATCCATGTCCTTTAAAAATACTGTTGTTTTTACGACTGTATCAAATGAAGCACCTGCTTCCTCCAATACCGCTTGTAAATTTTGAAATACTTGTTCTGTTTGTACTGTTACATCTCCTGTTACAAGCTCCCCATTTGCCGTTAATGGAATTTGTCCTGAGCTATAGAACATATTATTTACAATAATCCCCTGCGAATAAGGTCCAATTGCTTGTGGTGCCTTGCTTGTTTGAACAACCTTCATACTTTTCACCCTTTTATTATTTATTTTACTCTTTAAAAATAGTGTACGAAAGGCAGTTTGTCCATCTATTTTATAATCTATAAATAAAATAAAAAAAGATAGAGCTATCTGCTCTATCCTTTATTCAGCCTCTACAAGCCCTTCATCAAATGGTGCAAGAGAATAATTCCCCTTTTCCACTTGAATCGTTTTTTCTTTCACATCAACTTCCGATAGACGAATTAATGATACAAAATTATTAATTAGTCGTTCTTCAATATCTGTGGATTCTACTAATACACCAATACCAACAACATTAGCCTTGAACTCTTCTAACATACTCATCATACCTTGAATCGTTCCGCCAGCTTTCATGAAGTCATCAATAATTAAAACATTCGATCCTTCTGGAAGGCTGCGTTTTGCTAATGTCATTGTTTGAATTCGTTTAGAGGAACCCGACACATAGTTAATACTAACAGTCGGACCTTCTGTTACCTTATTATCTTTCCTTGCAATTACAACTGGTACATCTAAGTAATTTGCCACTGCATAAGCAAGTGGAATCCCCTTCGTTGCCACAGTCATAACTGCATCAATTGGTTGTCTAGCAAAAACAGAAGCAAACAAACGACCCGCGCCATTAATATGGCGAGGATTACTCAATAAATCTGTCATGTATAAGTAACCGCCAGGCAAAATACGATCTGGGTTTTCAAATAAGCCACAAAGCTCATCAATAATTAGATCTGCCTCTTCTTCACTTATATACGGTATATATTTCACTCCTCCTGCTGCTCCTGGTATCGTTTGCAATGTGCCGACCCCTTGTTGTTCAAACGTTTGCTTAATAATAACTAAATCTTCACTAATGGAAGACTTAGCCGATTGATACCTTTCAGCAAAAAAAGTGAGAGATACTAGCCGACGAGGGTTTTGTAGCAAGTAATAAGTCATATCGACTAATCTTGTACTTCTTCTAATTTTCATACTCTCACCTCAAATCACGAATATTCTAAACAAATCATAACGTATTATACGTCTTTATTCAAGCGTTTCTCGCTCTCCTAATAAACGTACCGCATAGACTTGTTCACAAAATCCTTTTAATCCGTTATAAATGCGATGCATTCGCGAATCATGGTGTACAAGTCCAAATACAGTTGGACCACTTCCACTCATCAATACAGCATCCGCTCCGAATCGCTTCATCTGTGATTTAATACGGGCAACTTCAGGATGCATTCCAAATGTTACATCTTCTAAAACATTACCAACAGTATCACAAATCCCTTTATAATCCCCAGAATTTATGACATCAACCATTTTATCTACATTTGGATGTGTAACTCGATTTAACTTTAAATTTCCATACACATCAGCAGTAGATACACCTATATGTGGTTTCGCTAAAATAACCCAACAAGAAGGCGGAGTCTTTATATGCTCAATTTTCTCTCCTCTTCCAGTAGCAATTGCTGTGCCGCCGTATACACAGAACGACACATCTGATCCAATTTCTGCGCCAAGCTCTGCTAACTCATCAATTGTAAGCCCTAAATTCCATAATTTATTAAGACCACGTAATGTCGCTGCTGCATCACTACTTCCACCTGCTAATCCAGCTGCTACTGGAATCGTTTTTTCAATAGTAATAGATACACCTTTTTTTACATTAAACTTCTCTTTTAATAATCTCGCTGCCTGATAAGCTAAATTCCGTTGGTCGTCTGGGACATACCGATTATGGGATAAAATTTCAATACGGTCTTCTGCTAATTCCGTTAGTTCTAGACGATCTGCTAAATCAATGGTTGTCATAATCATTTTCACTTCATGATATCCGTCTTGTCTTTTTCCCAGTACATCTAACGACAGATTAATCTTTGCTGGTGCTTTCACTAGTAGCTTCAATCTATTCACCCACTCTATGTACTCAATCTTTTATCGTTTATTTTACCATAAATTTATAGTAAGACGATGACACTTCCCTAATTATAACGAAAAGCATTCAGAATGAAACTACTTATGTAAAATGATGGCACCTTTTAGAGTACAAAAAGCCGAGGAATGTCTCCTCGGCCACCGTAGCATAGAAAGTATCTTACAACTACTGGTTTCGTTTCATTAATTGCTGTTCTGCAATTTCTATAGCACGTTTCACCATGTTACCAGCATCTTTCGCACGAATTCCGCCCCATCCTTCTTTCTGAACAACATCATAAAAGCCAAGCTCTTTTGCTAGCTCTTCTTTAAATTGGTTTGACATGACACCTCTTCGTCTACTCAATGCAGAGTCCCTCCTTATTTTGCTACGGTATAGTTAGTATGCAAAATAATATAGCTTTTCATTTATGGGAATATATGTAATGATATGCGAATTATAAAATGACCTCACTATGAGGGTCTCCATAAAATGTTAACTCTACTGTCTCTGTTAAAACATCTGCGTAACTATAAGATACACGTTGCAACGCATCTTCTTGTTGATCCAATTGTACAACAAAAACAGAACGGTATGTTTCTGCTAGTACACCTGATTGCTCTACAGTTTTTCTTCTTCCACTATTTGCTTTTAACATAAGTCGCTGTCCAAGATGGTGATCTAATTCGCTTTTAATTTCATCTAAACGTTTTGACATATACTTCGCTACACCTCGCTGTAATTTAGATTGAACACTTAAAACACGATATATCTATCCTAATTATTAACCGCGATTCACAGCTAATATCATCCTGCGTTTGAATAGATAGAAGAAATACTATATTGTAAAAGTATCATTACGTAGTCTGTACGTTCTTGCCTCTTTTTATCCAAATTCATTTAAATCCTTCCATACAAAAAAGCAAGATACATATGTATCCTGCTTACTCTTCGTAATGTTGAAAAGGTAATCCCGTTCGTAAAATCCCTCTCGTTTCAATGCCGCCTAGTCCCTTTTCACCAGTAATTGTATTACGTACGACATCCCATACATTGACTCTCTCCATAAATGAAGTAAAACTAATTTTACCAACTACATATACAGGATCTAGTGCATGAATATTAATTCTAGATGGTGAACTAGCGAAATTGGCCCCTGCACGAATTAGTGCCTCAAAGTGAGATTGACATGCCCCAGCAAAAATAACAAGTTGATCCAATGATGGATATTTTTTTCGCACTTCTCGAACAGCCTGTACAAAATGCCTTGAATGCCTATATGCTGCTAAATCTCCCTTCACTCCTTTTGATTTTGTATATGCATCATGCCCTGTAATAACGAGAATGTCTGGGCGAAAGTGATCTATTAAATCTACTACTTTTTCATGCATCTCCGTTTCTTTACAATGAATACCTTGTACAGGAACGCCAATTTTATTATATAAGTCTAAACACTTGCGCAAATATAAAGGGTCTCCATCTATATGCAATACACGTCCCGGCATTTGAAAATAATTCACCTCACTTGTGTATCCACCAGTTGAAGTATGTTCATGCCTTTGTTTCATTAATACATAATCTTGTTGAAACAAACGATACGTGCGCTCCATTGTTTCTTTCTCACGCTTCACCCTTTTTTTATGTTCTCGTTGATCTATACTAATTAAATCTTCAAGTGGCGCATCCGCCACCAGTCTAATTTCCTCTCCAAACAATATAGCTATCTCGCCTTTTATTTCTATAATACGAAAAAGAATATCCCTCTTATGAGAATATCGTTCCACTAATTCTCCAACATGTAAAGCCATTCTCCTACCTCCAAACTCATTAGGCCATCTTACCTGTTTTTAAAATATGAATTTAGAGGGCGAAAGGTGACAAAAGGGACAGTTCAAGTTGAACTGTCCCTTGCATATTCTTATGATAATTTATGAATAACTAATGCATTACTTAATGTTGCAAACTCTTCAATAGATAGCGTTTCGCCTCTTCGCTTTGGATCAATTCCTACTTCTGTTAAAATTTGATCCAATAACTCCTTATCTTTCGGGAAACCATTTAAATTATTTGATAAATTATTCATTAAAGTTTTACGGCGCTGTGCGAAACTCGCTCGTACTACTTCAAAGAAGAACGTTTCATCCTTCACCTCTACAACCGGTTTAGGGCGCTTTAGAAGGCGAATAATTGCAGAATCAACATTTGGCTGTGGTACAAACACTGTACGCGGTACAGTCATAACTGTTTCAACTTCTGTATAATACTGAATGGCAATCGATAAAGAACCATACTCTTTCGTTCCAGGTTTAGCAGCTAAACGATCTCCAACTTCTTTTTGCATCATAACAACAAACCCACGAACTGGTAACTTTTCTTCAAGCAATTTAAATAAAATTGGCGTTGTTATATAGTATGGTAAGTTAGCTACTACCATTACATCTTGCCCTTCTTCAAATTGCTCATTAAATACTTCATGTACATCCGCTTTTAGTACGTCTTTATTAATAACTGTAACGTTACCATATGGCGCTAACGTCTCATCTAAAATTGGTAATAGTCTTTGATCAATCTCAAAAGCCACTACTTTTTTAGCACGCTTCGCTAATTGCTCTGTTAATGCACCAATACCTGGTCCAATTTCAATTGCACCACTTTCTGAATCAATTTCTGCATGATCGACAATACGATTTAATACATTTGTATCAATTAAAAAGTTTTGCCCTAAACTTTTTTTGAATGAAAATCCATACTTTTCAACGATGTCTTTAGTACGATTTGGCGTTGCGATATCCTTCATTTTTTTTCCTCCTGTATTACTTGCTTATAAGCTTCTCCAAATGATTCCTTTGAAACTTGAAACATCTGTAATCGTTTATGTAACTGTTTTGCATTTGTATAACCAATCTTTAATAGCTTACCCATTCTTTCTCTGCGGCTCTTTGCCATTTCTCCGCCCACTAAGCCTGCATCGACTAAATCACTCCAGCTAATTTCACTTGTGTAAGCTTCCATTTCTTCATGTATATTCTCTAGAGCACGGCGAATCGACTCATTAGAAGCATGTTCGATCCCAACACCCTTTTTCCTTTTAGCAAGCGCTTCTTCCTTCGGTAAAAAGGCATGCTTACAGCCGGGAACCTTGTCAGAAATAATTTTTCGAATACGCTCTCCAGGATAATCCGGATCTGTGAAAATAATAACGCCCCTTTTTTGCTGCGCTAATTTAACTTGCTCAATAACATGATCACCGATTGCTGAACCGTTCGTTTCAATTGTATCCGCATCAACAGCACGCTTAATCGCAACTGTATCATCTTTACCTTCTACAACGATAATCTCTTTTATTTTCATGCTTGCCTCCACACTCGTTTCGTCTCTACTTAGTAAAACAAAAAAATGACGACTTTTCCATTATTATTTTCCCCATTCTTATATTTTAAAAAATAGAATAGAAAAATCTTTGTTCTCTGTCCTTATTGTAACACTTCATCATTCACATTTATTTTCTTCATCACTTCTACTAGTGTTTTCTCAAAACAAAAAAGAACAGGTTTCCCCATTCTTTTTTATTCAATACCAAATAAAACTTTTGCATTTTTGGTTGTCACTTCTGCTACTTCCTCATAAGAAATTCCTTTTAAATTCGCAATTTCTTCTGCTACGAGTTTTACATAACTCGGTTCATTTCGTTTCCCTCGAAATGGATGCGGCGTTAAATACGGACAATCCGTCTCTATTAACAATTTCTCTAATGAAATCTCCGTAGCAACCTCTTTCGGCTTCTTAGCATTTTTAAATGTAACTGGTCCGCCTAATGAAATTAAAAAGTTCATATCAACACATCGCTCTGCTACTTCTACGCTGCCGCTAAAGCAATGCATAATGCCTCCTACTTCAGCTGCATTCTCTTCTTCTAGAATATCAACAATATCTTGAGTTGCATCGCGGTTATGTATAATAATCGGCAATTTCACTTTTTTAGCTAATGCAATTTGTTTACGAAATACTTCTTTCTGTATTTCTTTTGGAGACTTATCCCAGTGATAATCTAAGCCCATTTCTCCAAGTGCAACGACTTTAGGATGAGAAGCAAGTTCTTCTAACCAAGCTAAATGTTCTTCTGTCATGTCAATTGCATCAACTGGATGCCATCCAACCGCAGCGTAAATAAAATCATAGGATTCAGCTAATTCCATCGCCTTTTTTATCGTTACTTCATCAAAACCAACAACAACTGTATAAGTAACTCCCGCTTCTTTCATTCGGACAATAACTTCTTGCAAATCTTCTTCAAATTGCTCTGCATTCAAATGTGAATGTGTATCAAACAACATAATACATAACTCCTTTTATATTGAAATCAAGTCTATTCTACAAAAATAAGTTCTTTAATAACTTAACGATAACAATACTACAATCTTAATGCAAAAATAGAGAGTGTAAAAAGAAAAAAGACGCTTCACACATGTTACACGTGAAACATCTCTTTTCTTGTCTTAATTACTTGATTTTTGTACCATTTGGTAGATTTTGGTCAATTGATGCTAATGACAATACGCCATTCTCTTCACCCGCTAAAATCATGCCTTGCGATAATTCACCGCGTAATTTTACAGGTTTTAAGTTTGTTACACAAATAACCTTTTTACCTTTTAAGTCTTCCGGCGAATAGAATTTTGCAATTCCAGAAACAACTTGACGCTTTTCTGTGCCTAAGTCTAGTTGAATTTTTAACAACTTGTCTGCTTTTTTCACAGGTTCAGCAGATAGTACTTCAGCTACGCGTAATTCTACTTTAAAGAAATCATCAATTGTAATTTCTTCTGCCTTCGGTTCTTCTTCTTTTTTCTCTTCTACTTTAGGAGCAGAGCTTTTCATTTGTTCTTTAATGTACTCTACTTCCACTTCTATTTCTAAACGAGGGAAAATTGGGTTTCCTTTTTCTACTTTTGTTCCAGCTGGAATGCAGCCAATTGTAGATAGACTTTCCCAAGATTTATAAGCTTCTTCAGTAAGGCCAAGCTGAGCAAACATCTTGCTTGGTGCTACTGTTAAGAACGGCATAAGCATAATACCTGTTTGACGAAGTACTTCTGCTAAATGAGCCATTACAGAAGCTAACTTTTCACGATCATTCTCATCTTTCGCTAATACCCATGGTTGCGTTTCATCAATATATTTATTCGTACGACTAACCAATTGCCAAATAGATCCTAACGCTACAGAGAACTCCATATTCTCCATTGCTTCTTCTACTTTTTTCAAAGTATCTTGTGCAAACATTACTAACGTTTCATCAAATTCCGTTACATTTGCTTTAAATGCAGGGATTTCTCCGTTAAAGTACTTATCAATCATAGCTACTGTACGATTTAATAAATTACCTAAGTCATTTGCTAAGTCGAAATTAATACGCTCCACAAATCCTTCTGGTGTGAATACGCCATCAGATCCAAATGGAACTTCACGAAGTAAGTAATAACGTAATGCATCTAATCCGTAACGATCGATTAATGTAACTGGATCTACTACGTTTCCTTTTGACTTACTCATCTTTCCATCCTTCATTAAAATCCAGCCATGAGCAAAGACTTTCTTCGGAAGAGGTAAATCTAATGCCATTAAAATTATCGGCCAATAAATTGTATGGAAACGAACAATTTCTTTCCCGACTAAATGCACATCTGCAGGCCAGAATTTTTTATATTTCTCTTCATTTGCTGTACCATAACCTAATGCCGTAATATAGTTAGATAATGCGTCAACCCATACGTAAATAACGTGTTTTGGGTTACCAGGAACACGAACCCCCCAGTCAAATGAAGTACGAGAAACTGCTAAATCTTCTAATCCTGGTTTAATAAAATTATTAATCATTTCATTTTTACGAGACTCCGGCTGAATGAAATGTGGATTATCTTCATAGAACTTTAATAGTCTGTCGACATATTTACCCATTCTAAAGAAATAAGATTCTTCACGAACAAGTTCTACATCATGACCACTATCTGGGCTTTTTCCTCCAACTACTTTGTCGCCTTCCATAATTGGATCTACTAATTGGTGCTCTGTATAGAACGTCTCATCTTGTACAGAATACCAACCTTCATATTCATCAAGATAAATATCACCTTGATCTACTAATTGCTTAAAGATTTTTTCGACAACATCTTTATGACGATCTTCAGTTGTACGAATAAAATCATCATAAGAGATATCCATCTTCTCCCAAAGCTCTTTAATTCCTGCAACAATATTATCAACATATGCCTGTGGCGTAATATTTAACTCTTCTGCTTTCTTTTGGATCTTCTGTCCATGCTCATCAGTTCCTGTTAAATAATGCACATTATATCCTTGCATACGCTTATATCGTGCCATCGCATCTCCTGCTACTGTCGTATAAGCATGTCCAATGTGTAATTTTCCACTTGGATAATAAATTGGGGTAGTAATATAAAAGGACTTATTTTCCTCTGTCATTGTTTTGGACCTCCCGAATAACCTCATATGTATTTATAAACAGTATATCAAAAACTCATATATAAAGTGAAACTTTAATCAGTGGGGTTTTTCTTCATCCCCACTGATTATTAGCCCACATCAATCGGGCTTTTACGAGCAGCCCGAATCTAACTTATCTTCTTTACGCCAACCTAATTTTGAATTTTGGGTCTTAATGCTCGATATCTTTATCATCTATTGCTCATATTTCAAAAAATATACAATCTCCACTTAAATTTGTTAATTTTTCAGAAAAAAATGTAAATAATTGTGGAATTTCCTCTCAATCTATTATATATAAGAAATAAGAAATCTATAAATCTTTTTAAAAAATATAGAATTTAAGAATTGACGGAAATGTAAATGATTGGTATCATATGTCCATAGGGTATTTTGTCGAAAAATGACGAATCTAAAAATAGACTCGAAACTTATAAACTATTTATTTAGGAGGAAAAAAATTATGAAATCTACTGGTATTGTTCGTAAAGTTGATGAATTAGGTCGTGTAGTAATTCCAATCGAATTACGCCGTACTTTAGGTATTGCAGAAAAGGACGCTCTTGAAATCTATGTTGATGACGAAAAAATCATCTTAAAGAAATATAAACCAAACATGACTTGCCAAGTAACTGGTGAAGTATCTGACGGTAACCTTTCTTTAGCTGAAGGTAAAATCATCTTAAGCAAAGAAGGCGCTGAGCAAATCTTAAACGAACTTCAAGATTATATCGAAACAGCAAAATAAGCTTCTCAATTATGAGAAGCTTATTTTTTATCGACATGATAGATTTGATATACATCTCTTTTCGACAAATCTCGATCTTTAGCGACTGTTTTAATCGCTTCTTTTGAATTCATACCTTTTTCATTTATATAGTGTTCAATATGATCATATACTGAAAGAGATTCCCACCATTGTTCTTCTGGAGCAGGTTCTTCTGTTGAACCAGCTACTAAAATACAAAACTCACCACGTACTTCATTTTGCTTCGTCCACTCAATTGCTTCTTCGATTGTCCCTCGAATAAATTCCTCAAATTTTTTCGTTAACTCTCGACATAATACAATCTCTCTATTTCCCAACACTTCCTGCATCGAAATTAAAGTATCATCTAAACGATGAGGCGCTTCATAAAACATCATTGTAGTTTGTACATAACGAAGCTTTTCTAACTCCATCTTCCGTTCCTTTTTGTTTCTCTGCAAGAAACCATAGAAATAAAACTGCTTTGTTTCAAGACCGGATGCAATTAATGCTGTAAGGGCTGCATTTGCTCCAGGAAGCGGAATTACATGATATTGCTCAGCTACTGCCTCAACAACAATATCGTAACCTGGATCGGAAATACACGGCATACCAGCGTCACTAACAAGTGCTACATTCTTTCCATCCTCTAACTTCTCTAATATTCTCTTTCCACTTACTTCTTTATTATGCTCATGATAACTCGTGACAGGTGTTTCAATTTCAAAGTAATTACAAAGTTTTTTCGTTTGTCTCGTATCTTCAGCAGCAATTAAATCAACTTCTTTTAAAATTCGGATTGCACGAAATGTCATATCTTCTAAATTCCCAATAGGAGTTGGTACTAAATATAAAACTCCCTTTTCATTTTGTTGAAAGCTTTTTTGTTGCCACATAGCGTTCTCCTTTTTGCATATATGCCTCTTTTTGTTTTCTCGTTAATTGCTTAAAATAATACTCCGCTTGCATAGCTGTACGCTTATCTTCGTGAGTCTCTACATATTTTAAAACGACAGGAAGCCTCGCACGTGTATACCTAGCTCCTTTGCCGCTATTATGAGTCTGAATTCGTTTTTCGATATGGTTTGTATATCCAGCATAATAACTTCCATCAGAGCACTCTACTACATAAAAAAAATGCTTATTCTTCTCCATATAAAATTGAACGTATCTCCTTTGTATATTCGTTATTGTTCTCATATACAACGAGTGGTGGTAAAATTTTTAAATCTGCATTTCCATCCTTAATTCCTTCAATTAACAATGTATTTGCTTCTTTTCCAATCTTAGGATAAACAAATCGCACACGCTTTGGTTCAATTTTATATTTACGCATTAATGTGATAATGTCGAGTAATCGTCCTGGACGATGTACAAACGCTACTTTCCCGCCTTGTTTTACTAACTGACTACTTGCAGATACAACATCTTCTAATGTACACATAATTTCATGACGAGCTATTGCTAAATGTTCATTCATATTTTTCTCTGAAGTTTGAGGTGTTTGAAAATATGGCGGATTACATGTAACAACATCATATTGATGACGCCCGAGTTTCTCTGGCATATCTTTCAAGTCTCCATGTATGAGGTGAATTCTTTCTTCCAACCCATTGTATTGAACACTTCTTACTCCCATATCATATAAGCGTTCTTGAATTTCCACACCAGTAATCTTTCCTTTTGTTCTTGTACTTAATAGAAGGGGGACAACTGCGTTACCTGTACACAAATCAAGTAAATTCCCCTTTTGAATTGGTACCCATGCAAAATCTGCCAGTAAAACAGCATCTAAAGAAAAATTAAATACTGATGGGCTTTGTATAATCTTCATGTCTTGCGCTAATAAGTAATCTAAACGTTCATCTTCATATAAATTCATATACTGCTCCTTTTCTTACCCTTAACCTACCCTATTTCATGTATAAAAAATTACCTTTCCAATTATAATTGGAAAGGTAATTTCACTTTTTATTTAAGAATGACAGACAGAACAAACAATCTCCCTCTTTACGTACACTTCCATAATGTAGATTGCAAATATGAAAACCTTCTTGATACAGTCTCGCTAAATTGTCATAGCCTTCACCAATATCTGTTTTCGGCTTCACTTCTTTACGTTTTTGAGTTTTTTGTTTTTCTTTATTCTGCACTTCTTCAAAACGGTGTCGCAAATTGTTATTTTCCATTTTTATATGCTGGTTTTCTTCCAACAACTCTGCAAGATGCTGTTTTAACTCTCCCAACTGTTTGTATAAATGTCCAATTTGCTCTTCCATACTAGAAACCGATTCAAAAATATCTTTTTTCTCCACAAGCACCCACCTCATTAATCTGTGGTTTGACTCGAAACGACCCCTTTATTCACTAACTCATCTAACGTATATTCTACTATCCGTTCCTTGTCTACTAGTTCCACTTGAATTAATCTTTCTAAAATATTTAATCCGATAACACGGCCAGTACCATGCGGGGTTTGTATACGTTGATCTAAATCAGGAAGTTGTTCCTTTGCTGCCTCATATTCATCATTCTCATATTTTAAGCAACACATTAAGCGACCACATAAACCAGAGATTTTTGCAGGATTTAATGATAAATTTTGATCCTTTGCCATTTTAATGGATACAGGTTCAAAATCTCCTAAAAAAGTAGAACAACAAAGCATACGACCACATGGACCAATACCACCTAGCATCTTCGCTTCATCACGAACACCAATTTGTCTTAGTTCAATTCTTGTTCTAAAAATTGCCGCTAAGTCCTTCACTAGTTCGCGGAAATCGATCCGACCATCCGCAGTAAAATAGAAAATAATCTTATTACGATCGAATGTATACTCTACATCTACAAGTTTCATATCGAGATTATGCTCTACTACCTTTTGTTGACAGACTTGATATGCTTCTTTTGCAGCATGTTTGTTCTCTTCAACAATGGTACGATCATTTTCATTTGCAATACGAATAACCTTTTTTAGCGGTAATACAACGTCGTTTTCATCAACTTGCTTTTTGGTAATAACTACTTTTCCGTATTCAATACCTCTTACCGTTTCTACAATGACAAACTCATTTTCAGAGATATCGAACTGATTTGGATCAAAGTAATATACCTTTCCGGCCTTCTTAAAGCGAACACCTACTACATCATACAAAACGGTCATCCCTCCTGCAACCGCAACACTAACTGTTCGAACACAAGCTGCGCATTTACATTAGCGTTGATTCTATTTTTTGCCTCTAATATATTAAAGAGAGCTGATACAATGCGCTTCTGAGCATAGGAAAACGATTCAAACATCTCTTTCTGCTCATGAAAAACAAGACGATCTTCTTCTCCAAGTTGAACATATAATAAATCCTTATAAATAAGGAGTAACATATCTAACCCTTGCTGTAATTGTTCTTTCTCTCCAAAGTGTTTTCCCCATTTTTCTTGTACAAAAAAAATAGAGGTTTTATCTTTTTCGAGCGCTTCACATAATTTTATCACTAAAGCTCGTGCTTGTGCAAACCATTCATCACTACATAAAGCTAAAGCTTCATCAAAACTATTTGTGAGTTGGGCAGCAAGTGTCGATAAAGATGCTGTAATACCTTCATCCTGTAATCTTCTAATTAAAGATTCCGTAGGTAACGGTCTAAACGTAACAACTTGGCAGCGAGATAAAATCGTATTTAAAATTTGATGACTTTGTTCAGTAAGTAAAATAGCGGTTGTATCACTACTTGGTTCTTCTAAAAATTTCAAAAGTGTATTTGCCGCATTTGCTGTCATACGATCTGCGTGCTCAATAATATATAATTTTTTATTTGCCTCTAATCCTGTTTTTGAAAACTCTTCTTGTAAATCATGAATTTGCTGCTTCTTAATAGATAATCCGTCTGGTTTTACAATATGTAAGTTAGGGTGGTTACCTGAATCAATTCGCTTACAATTTGTGCATACATGACAGGGCTCTACTCCATTCCGCTGAGAACAGAGGAAACTCTTTGCCATTTGAATTGCTGTCGCAAACTTTCCCGTACCTTTCCCTCCCTCTAACAAGTAAGCGTGGGATATACGCTCTTTTGCAATGCTATTCATCAACATTTTTACACCGATGGGTTGTATAGCAGAAAGCTGCTCCCACGTCTTCGTCATAATGCATACCTCACTTATTTCATTCTTTCCTTCTATTATAACAATTTATCTTCTATAATCTGAACAACTTCTTCTATAAGTTTTTCCATCGGCTGATCAGCATTTACCAATACAATACGATCCGAGAAACGTTCTACAACTTTTAAATACCCTTCGCGCACACGTTTATGGAAAGAGATATCTTCCATATCTAATCGATTTACTTCGCGTCCTGCATCTTTTTCAATCCGAGCCAAACCAACCTCAGGCTCAATGTCTAGATAAATTGTTAAACTAGGCATACAGTCCTCTGTTGCGAAACGATTTATTTCAAATACCTTATCCATACCCAATCCTCTTGCATAGCCTTGATATGCTAAAGAACTATCTATAAAACGATCACATAACACGAGATAGTTCTCATTAAGTGCTGGCATAACTTTTTCTACTAAATGTTGTCTGCGCGCAGCAGCATAAAGAAGCGCTTCTGTACGTGCTTCCATCATCGTATATTCTTGTTTATGTAAAATCGTCCTAATGTCCTCAGAAATTGCAATACCACCTGGTTCCCTTGTCGCCATTACCTTTTGTGCTTTTTGTTCAAAATATGGCAATAAGCTTTTAATTAACGTTGTTTTACCTGAACCTTCTGGGCCCTCAATTGTTACAAATAATCCCTTCATCCTAAAACCTACTTTCTATATCATACACTTTCATATATTTCGTATTACCTTGAAAACGAGCTCCTGCTCTCTCTAAATACATAATTTGCTCTTTATGCTCTGAAGTAATTCTCTCTCCATATATAACCAATGGAATTCCAGGTGGATACGGAATTACCATTTCCGCCGCTATCATTCCAACAGCCTCTTCTATAGATACGATCTTTGTTCCATATCCTTCTAGTTGTTTATACGTATACGGCAAAGGAGAGAATTCATCTTTATAAGTATAACGAATAGATTCCCTCTTGTCTTTCACGTCATGATGTTGCAATGCTACTCGAATCATCTCTATAACCTTCATATACCCCTCATTTGCTTGCAGGGGTAAAATAAATAGAACATTGTACGGATCAGCCATCTCTGTATATATACCGACCTTTTCAAATACGGACTGTAATTCGTAGCCTGATAACTGACAACGAGTTTGCACGGTAACCTTTAACTCGTCTTGCAACGGATATTCTAAAATGGCGATTTGGGGAATAGAACGTAACCGTTCCTTAAATCTCCGTAAAAACTCAACAATTTCACCATGACCTTCTTCTTTTATACGTGCCATTGTAAAGCGTGCTATATCCAAGGAAGCCATAATTGGATACGATGGACTACTAGATTGTAGCATACTTAAATACGTAGTAACCTTCTCTTCGTCTACTAAGTGACTATTTATATGTAAATAGGAACCCATTGTCATTGCGGGTAATGTTTTATGTGCAGAATGAACTACAATATCTGCACCATATGTTAACGCTGATTTCGGGAATGGTTCTCCCAAACAAAGATGTGCCCCATGTGCCTCATCTACCAAAACAGGGATTTTATGTGCATGTGCAAAAGCGATGCTTCCCTCTAAATCCATCCCCATACCATAATAATTAGGATGCGTTAAAATGAGTGCTTTCGCATTTGGATATTTTCCAATTGCTTTCTTAATAATTTCATTACGAACTCCCACTGGTACGCTATAAGTTTCATCAATCCATGGATCTAAAAAAATGGGATTTGCTCCCGCTAGCTTTAAACCATTAATAATTGATTTATGACAATTTCTTTGTACAAGAACAATATCATGTTCCCCGCAACAAGACAAAATCATTGCTAAGTTCCCAACTGTTGAACCATTAATTAAAAAATAACTTCTCTTTGTATCATACACTTCAGCCAATAATTGTTGTGCCTGATCTATACATTCAAACGGACTATGCAAATCATCTAGTCCTGCTAACTCAGTTACATCAATAGATAGAATATCTTTAAACTCTCTTATTGCCTCCTGAGGGAAGTTTAAACCATTCTTATGACCTGGAACATGAAAGGATAACGGCCCTCTTTCTTTAAACTCTATTAACGCCTCATATAAAGGCATATGATTTTGATTCATCTACATCTCTTCCTTATTATTCATTCTCTATCTATTATACAGAACAAAAAAAATAATAGGCATATGCCTATTTAAAAATATGATACTTCTAATTTTCGAAGTTGCTTTAAATAATGTATATATTTCGGATCATCTGTCTCTGTATTCACCATATCCTTTTCACATTCATAACATATTAAATTATTATAAACATATATGCCTTCTTTTCTTTTTGTCTCACAAACAATACAAACTTCACTTTGTAATTTCATAACCTTCCCTCCCTATTTAAGTGAACTTATTTTATACTTCTAATCCTTAACAATTCACAGAAAAATATACACCCATCTCTTATATAATATGATTAACTCTTGGGCAACGTGTTTGTATTACCATTACTTCTTTTCCATTCTTTTTAACAATACAAAAAAACACGAGTCAAATGACTCGTGTTTTCGCTTGCTTGGCGACGTCCTACTCTCACAG
>NZ_JXIS01000150.1:0-11807 GCF_000836715.1 Bacillus sp. L_1B0_5
CTTCAGTTTTCTTCTCTTCTATCTTTGTTACTTTCTTTTCTTGAGCAATTGCTTTCGTTGATGTATTAGAAGGGGTAAACAATTGGTATGTCACTATACCAACTATCACTAATACCAAAGTAAATGCAATATTAAAAATTGCCTTTTGACGACGATTCTGTTGTTTTTCTTGAAATCTGCTTACTTGTCCCATTCTTCAAACCTCCGTGTTTACTTTCGCCTCTACTCTTTATGTATTATCCCTAAAATTCTTAATATTTTTATTAAACAATAGAAATAAACTACACTTTCCATACAGGATTTCATATCATAATAAAATTTGTGTTTTTTCAAGTATCTGACATATGTTATTCAAAATAGTTTAATACATTAAAAATTGATAAGCTTCTGCACTTAAGAAACCCTCAATTTTATTCAAAGGTGATTCCAATTACGTCCACATTAGATCTCCTGTAGAAAGCTTTTTAACAATTAAACCTCTTCTTCCCTTATTAATAATTTTAAAATTAAATTTCCCTCTATAGTATAATAAAGATGTTTCGTTTTCTAATGGGGTATGTCGTAAAATCAAAAGAGATTTTATCTCTTTTACCTTCTTTTCAGAGTAAATTTCACCACTAGGAAATTCTATTATTCCTAATGTAATCTTTAATTCGCTCTCCTCAAAAGTCCACTCTTTATTAAGTTCTCTTATCTTTTGTATAAAGCTTCTTTTGGTTTGTCCTATATAGAGCAATGTTACATTCTTAGCATATACTCTAGAGATTGCAAATATCCCCTTCTTAGAAGCTTCTTCCCTATTATAAAAGTCATTTATACTATACATGCCATACCACTTAATATGTACTGTTTCTATGAATCTCACCTCGTTTTTAGACAATATTATAATTTCTGAATGTTCAAATTATTATAGGTACATATGCTTGATTACTTGAATTATAAATTGTGCTTTTCAATAATACATTTTATTATTACTAATTTCAATAATGAAGAAAAAATACAATATTATAGTTTAATTACAAAGCTGTATAAGAAACAAAGTGATGTCGTGCCACATATTTTCTTTTTTACAATATCAAACTATCGTGAACAAAATTTTAAAAGTTATGGAATAAAAATACAATGTGTATGTACATACATTTCTATTAATTGAAGAAACCTTCTTAATTGAGGTCGTACCCCAATTAAGAAGAAAAAGAGTAGAAATTTAATCTCTCTACGCTGTTAAAATTATTCAACTCCCAAAAAACTGTACATCTTCTAGAGATACTAATTTTCTAGTTTTGATGTTTTTATAGTGCTTGAGCGTGATATTATTCAAGTTTTTTCATTGAGAATGCATAAATACAAACAAAACCAGTAATACATCTTTTCTGTACCGTACTGGTTTTGTTTAAGATCATCTTAAATTGTAGCTAGTTCACCGAGATTGCAAATTCCGATTTCGGTGCCCCAGCGAATACGATTGTTCCGTTCTTCGGAAGTTCCACCTTGTTATTGCCACTCACAATGGTGAAGTTGACGCAAACTCCCTTCTCATCATACACCGCAAATGAACCATTTGATGGCAGCGTCACGGTCATCCTTTTGTCTGTTGCCGCTTGTGGAATTGTAAACCATTTCGCATCCCCATTTGCATCCAACGTAACTTTGGATGATTGGCCTACATCAATTGGTTTTACATTAGATTCACTTACGTATAACAATCCAGCCATCTCCATATATTCATTGCCGCCTTCTGTATAGAAATGCGTTTCCGTCGTATCACGACCATTCATCACGGGTACTTGGATCTGATGCACCGCGGTATTCGGACCTGTAATTTTTCTGCCATCCCAATAGCCTGCTGGGCCTTCCTTGCGAGTAATTTGAGTACTAAGATGTTTCGACTGAACAAGATATTGAATAGAACTAAATTTCTCGTTTACACGATAAAACTTGACACCTTCCCTCTTTGCCCATGCAGCAGCGGTTTTCTTCGAAAGCACGTTGTCTTCTAGTTTCTCAGCTAAATAGTGAGTCATCACACTTTGCCCTAAACCTGGATGAGATTTATATGCGCTCTCCTTCAAATAAGTTCTTCCATTCTTCTCGGTTACGAAGTTGAGCTTGGAAGTACCCCCCTCATTAATAAAGCTTCCATCAGCAGTATATACATATTTTTCTTCTGGATTAGATGATAAGAATAGTTCACCGTTCTTCGTAATTTCAATTTTGAAATGAGTTTCGCTATTGCCATAAAATCCTGCTTTCTTTGCTACGCCTTGAGGCATTTTGACTTTGACCGGCTTGCCAAAGGATTTGTTCGGCTTGATCTCCTTAATAGTACCTTTTTCTTTAAGCGTGGCGAGTAGCAATTCAGTTGCCATTAGTTGATTTGTAGAGCTCCGTCCACCAGATGACAATACAGCCGCTGCTATTTTCTGTTCCGGAAGCACGACTAATATAGCATGTTGCAATGCCGTATCGCCGCCCTTAGCCAAAGCTTTGATCCCATATTCACTGAATGGGTATAGTTTCACGCTATCCCAGCCAAGACCATAGTTAAAAATATTCTCGCCAGCCCCCGGCCACATTCCTTTTTTATATTCCTCTTGCTCCATTGCCTTAACTACCTTATCAGAGAGGATTCCTTTTCCCTGTCCCATAAATAGTTGTGAGAATCGCACCATATCTTCTGCCGTGGAAGATATGCCTCCCGTACCAATAACATTCACCGATTCAATTGGAAGTTGTCCTTGGTACGCCGGGTAATATAGTCCAGCCCGATTTTCATCCCTCCATTTGTTCTGCGGCGTTTTCGTATGATTCATCTTTAAAGGCCCTGTAAAGTTTTGATGTAGAAATTCAGTAAAGCTCATACCACTAACTCTTTCCACCAAAATTTCGGCCAGCGTAAAGCCATCGTTACAGTATACCGAGAAAGCACCAGGGTCCGCCTTCAAGTTTTGATTTGACAATTGCTGTAACAAGGTATCATGGGCATAGGTATCATTATCGTTAAATAAAAATGCATTACCTAACGTAGAACCTTGCAATCCAGAGGAGTGATTCAATAACATACGCGGTGTAATACGTTTGTATCGACCGTCTTTCATCTTAAAATCAGGAACATAGCGGACAACAGGAGCATCCAAATCGACTTTTCCTTCATCGACCAATTTCATTACAGCCGCTGTTGCATACATTTTACTAACTGAACCAATCCCGTATAAAGTATCTTTGGTTAGCGGCTTTTCCCCTTCCAAATCGTTCTTGCCAGCCTGACCCGACAAAATAAGTTTTCCATTATCAATTAGTGCATACTGCACGCTATTCGCTTCATGAGACTTTGTAAGTAGCTCCGCCTTCTCTGCTGCAATCTTCTTCAGTTCCTGACTAGCTACTTCTTCACCAGTTACAACAGTAGTCTTACTTTCAGAAAATGCTTTCGCTCCTGTTGGTAGAATCATAGTTACCGCTAATGCAGTAGCTAACACACCAGTTAGCTTATTTTTCATCACGGAATTACCTCCTTAAATAATTGATCGTTTTCATGATTAATTTGTTTAACTATGAAAATATGATAAATTTTACCCGTTTTTACTTTTAGACTACTTGCTAAATTCAGCGAGTAAAATATTTTTAAAAGGATGAGGACTATCAGCTTTAAGGCTGTTCAAATTGACTGCCAATGTATGCTTGCCTCCAAGTGTGCCTCCAGCAAAAGTTAAAAAGCCAGGAAAGGTTCCTCCATGCCCCCATATCGATTCACCGTTTGAAAGCTTCATTTTGAAAATTCCAAGCCCGGAATCGCCAAGCTCATCTACTCCTGTAGGGACTGTTGTAAGCATTTGCTTTAGTTGCTGTTCTTTCAGTAATTTGCCCCCAAGTAAATAGGAAAAGAATTTGTTTAAATCATCAGCTGTAGAAATCATCTCTCCGGCCGAGCTCCCCGTACTTGGGTTATAATAAGTAACATCTTTTGGCTCACTTGCTCTGTCTAATTGGATATATCCACGGGCATGCTTAGTTCCTGGAATCACACTTGAATTTCCAGGTAAGAATGTATTTGATAATTCAAGTGGTTCAATAATTCGATTTTCAATCTCTTCCGCATAGCTGTTCCCAGTTACTTTTTCAATAAGAATTCCTAGTAATACATATCCTGTATTTGAATACGACCAACTCTTTCCTGGAGCAAAATCTGGAGGCATGGATATTCCCATCTTTACTAATTCTTCAGCAGTACAGGATTTTTTTGTATCCATCATATTAAAATCCTTTGACCTTGTGTAATTAGCGATACCACTTGTGTGATTCAATAATTGCCGGATAGTAATCTGTTTATCATCATATCCATTTCCTTGAATGACACCAGGCAACCATCTTTCAATAGAATCGTCTAGATTTAGGCGGTTTTCTCCTGCTAATTGAAGTACAACTGTTGCAGTGAACGTCTTTGTCACGCTGCCAATTCGAAATCGAAAATCTGTTTTCATTGGTTTCTTGGTACTTAGATCCGCTACACCAGCCGCATAACTCCATGTTTTTCCACCCTCAGAAGTTTTAGCAAGTATCCCTGGATATCCTAGTTTCAATGTATCCCGCATTGCCTCCTTGACGGAATTACGGTCTCTTTGATTGCTTGTTTGTAACGAGTTAGATACATTTTGAATGGACTCCGCTTTTACACTTGAGGTTAGAGGTGTATAAAACAGGGAACCTCCAGTTATTAAAAGAGCTAAACCTGTACATGTAATTTGACTATGCTTTTTCATCAAAATAATCCTCTCCCCTATTCATATTGTATAAATGGTTATTTGCTGTTTGGAACTAATCACACAGCTTTCTTCTTAACCCACTGCAAAAGGACAACATTGAATCTGTAATGTCTCTTTTCCTCCAAACAAGTCTTATTAATTGATTTGTTTTTTATAGAAATATATAGTATTTTTCTCCTCTCACTCTTCTTTACATTTTCATCTTACACAATGAAAATCTCTTTTTTCTTACCTCTTCCTTACAAATTCCTTACGTTCAAAATTACTTTTATAATTGATTATTTTTTATTTTAATAACATTTAGTTGTATTAATTTGATAGGAATTTGACTTCACATAAAAGTTTATTTATTTCGAAAAATGAATTTAAATACAAATTAACTATTTAACATTCAACATCTCACCTATACATGTCCTAACATAAGTTCCTATCATCTATATGTATTATTTATTACAACAGCTTTCACGCTAAAAATAAGATATTTCAAAAAAGAGAAATATAGGTATCTCAACAAGAGATTACCAATATAAACAATGTGAAAATGTAAGAACCCCTGTATTACTGCTGATTTCCCTCTAACTAATACAGTTTCAAACATTAGACACAAATACTACATGTAATGTTGAATTTATTACCTATTCAAAATTCTGTTTGTTCATTTTTTCTTAAAATACAAAAATATTTAACTTATAAATATACAAGCTATAATAGGGACGTCTAGGGATAACCTATTAGCACCTTAGAAAATATCAACTTTCTAAAATTGGACAAGATGAAAAAATCACTCAAAGAAAGGTGTGTAATCAAAAAGAAAATTCATTAAAAATTCTTTAGTAGCAAAAGACATCGCATTAGCTATGCCTTAGCAATGTCTACAATGTTGACGAGGTTATTGAAGCGATATAAAGGGATGGAAGACAGATGTCTCACGAATTAAAAGCAATAGTTTTAGGGGGAATTCTGGACATACTTACAATTTTTTAATCCTTATTCACTTAAATATACCCATCTACAATCAAAAGATTTTGAAAGCGTTCACAAACATTAGGTTTTAGATTCAATTAGAGAAGAACACACGATTTGAGGAACTTGTAGGAGATTCATTTTCCAGAACGACTTATATTCCTAAGACTTAAGAATAGGATACAAGGAGGATTTATTATATGAATGGGAATACTGCTAAAAAAATAGAATTGCAATCTGAAAATACTGTGATTACAAACGAGAAATATTTGGATCCTAAAAAGTGGCATAAGCAAGATACTACGTGGGCATTGAGCCTTTTCGGGACAGCGATTGGAGCAGGAGTACTCTTTTTACCAATTAATGCAGGTTCAGGTGGTTTATTATCATTATTACTCATTACATTACTTGCCTATCCAGTTATGTATTACTCACATAGAGCGCTTGCTAAAATGATATATGCTTCCAATTCTGCCAATGAGGGAATTACGGGTACAATAAGAGAGTATTTCGGAAATAAGGCGAGTATTATTTTTAACATCGTATACTTCGTCTCAACTTATACAATTGTCTTGATGTATTCAGTTGCACTTACAAATACTGCAAGTAGTTTTATTGTGAATCAATTACATATGAAAGAGCCCTCAAGAGCCATTTTATCGCTTGTTTTAGTACTGGGTCTTATCGCTATACTAAATTTCGGTCAAGATATCACTGTAAAAATTATGAGCTTGCTAGTATACCCTTTCATAGCTTCTCTACTATTTATCGCAATATCTCTAATTCCTCAGTGGAACACATCAATGCTTAGTTTTTCAGATGTCTCTACTGCTTCAACCGGAACAGGTTATTTGGGAACGATATGGATGATACTACCTATCATAGTGTTTTCATTTAACCATTCTCCAATGATTTCGTCTTTTGTGATAAAACAAAGATCTACGTATGGAATAGAAGCAACTGATGCTAAATGTGCTCAAATACAAAAAGTTTGTTATATCATGACGTTCGTTGTTGTTATGTTCTTCGTTTGGAGCAGCGCACTGAGTTTGACTCCAGATGATTTAAAAGTGGCAAAAGAGCAGAACTTATCAATCCTATCCTATCTCGCTAATGAACTTAATTCGCCAGTAATTACGATTGCAGCTCCTATTATTGCTTTTATGGCTATAACAAAGTCTTTCCTTGGCCATTATATAGGATCATATGAAGTAATGCGTGACATGATTATCAAATTTGGTAAAACACGCGGAAAAGATATAGAAGAAAAAACAGTTAAGACAGTAATTCTTACTTTTGTCGTATTAACATGCTGGTATGTTGCTTATGCAAATCCAAGTATTCTTGGGCTCATTGACGCTCTAAGCGGTCCATTAGTTGCTGCTATCTTATGTCTATTACCAATGTATGCGATCCGTAAAGTACCGGTATTAGCTCAATATAGAGGTAAAATAAGCAATGCATTTGTTATTATTGTAGGAGTACTTACAATCTTAGCAAGTATTAAATCTTTATTCTAACTTACTAGTTAATTATCGTTATTACAAATCAGAATAACAAATTATCAAAACGAAAAGAAGTTGACGAACGATGTGTACAAACATAAAAAATCTATATATATTCAAAATTTAATTTACGTTTATCTATATTAATATACTAGGATTAACAAAGAAGTATCCAACAAATTATTATTAATCACTACATTTTCTTTCATAGTATGTCAACGTATAAAAAGACACTTTCTATAGTGTCTTTTTATACGTTATAAGATGAATACACTAACTACATACTTATAATTGGAGAGCTTTTGTGAATATCTTCTGTGAGTTGGTCCTTTTCTTTCCCCGTTCATTTCTTCTTTTGAAAAGGTACCACTATATGGACTAAATATCATAAAATGTTAATTTTCTTTTGTTTGCCTATATATTCAATCGCCATCCAGCCATTTTTTGGTATGTTCGATAAAACGTTTTGTCGCTGGTAATGCGTGTTTAATTGAAGTAAGTGACAACCCCAGCGATCGTTTAGGTTTGTCTTCCAATTCCACAACCGTAACATTTTCGCATTGTCCTTGTAATGCGAGTTCAGACATGACACTGATTCCAAGCCCGTTCTCCACCATCGCGACAATCGCATGATCATCACCGGTTTCAAATTGGATATCGAGATGAACCCTAGCAGCTTCTAATACTTTCCTAACATCGTAACCACATGAAGAAGCAGGCATAATAAAAGGCTCTTTCTCGAGCTGATCGTACTGAATTATAGATTGTTTACTTAATGAGTGATTTTTAGGAAGGACACATAGCATTCGATCTTTTCTTAGTGGAATAGATTCTAGATGGCCCGACGACGGTAGTGACATAAAACCTAAGTCAATCACCCCTTGTTGAATCCACGTTTCAATCATTCCATAATCACCTTCCATTAATTTGATTTCAATTCGAGGATATTCCAAGTGAAATCGATGAATGATTGCAGGCAACCAGTGAATAGAAACGCTTGTAAAGGTTCCGATGCGCAAGGTTCCTGCCACTATCCCATTAATCTCTGCAACAGTTTGCTTCAATCGCTCATTATGATTTACTACTTCACGAACATACATTAAAACACGCTCACCATTTTCTGTTAATCGAACACCTGTTTTATTCCGGGATAACAGTTGAAAACCATACTCCAATTCAAGACTTCTAATCGCATGGCTGACACCTGACTGAGTCACATTCAGTGCTTCGGCCGCTCTTGATAAGTTCCCCATTTCAACCGTCTTCAGAAAGATTTCTAACTTAGTCAGACTCATCGATTCTCCTACTTTCTCATGTATGAATTTTGTTCAAGTATAACATTACATATATTCGTTTTACTAATACTTGAATCACAATTAAACTAAGTACATAAAAATTTTAAAGGAGAACTAAAAATGAAACCAATAAAGGCTAATCTTATGATCTTACTTGTTACAATGACCTGGGGTACTTCCTACCTTTTTATGAAAATCGGATTGGAAACTGTCCCTTCATTTTCTCTTGTTGCATTACGCTTTGGTATTGCTTTTTTGGTTTGTGCTGCTGTTTTTTTTAAACAATTTCGTTCAATTCATTTTGTCACCTTAAAATACGGCTTTATGCTAGGATTTTTACTTTTCGTTGTATCTGCTTCAGTCATCTTAGGTTTAAAAACGACATCAGCTTCAAATGCTGGTTTTCTAGCCAGTTTGACCGTAATCTTTATCCCTTTATTATCTATCGTTCTGTTTAAGGATCGACTGAGCTACAGACTAATCATTAGTTCCCTTGTTGCAATGACTGGAATTGGTTTACTGACTTTGAATAATCAATTAACACTTAATTCTGGAGATTTACTCTGTATACTCGCTGCTCTCTTTTATGCTTTTCATATTATTGTCACCGGAAGGGCGGCTAAAGTTGCCAATACATTGCAGCTTGGAATTCTTCAGTTGGGATTTGCAGGAGGGTTTGGCGTACTCTCTGCCCTGATTTTCGAAGAACCGCAACTTCCATCCACTAAAGAAAGTTGGATCGCTGTACTGGTATTAAGTATATTCTGCAGTGCTTTTGCCTACATCATTCAGGCGATGGCACAGAAATACACAACACCGACACATACAGGACTCATTTTTTCATTAGAACCTGTATTTTCTGCACTATTTGCATACCTGTTCATGAACGAAGTATTGTCACTCAAAGGGTATATCGGAGCATTACTTATTCTAAGCGGTGTTATACTTGCTGAGATAAAAGTAAAACAAAAATCTACATTATTGCTCTAAACCTAATCGTTCTTAACATAACAGAATCGGCAATTGCTGTCTCTGGTTTATATATTATTAGGGCTTAATCAACATTGTTTACTAATATTTGGTCAAGAAGTCTTGTAGATCGTTCAAATAAAAAATATCTCATGATAGTACTAGGTTTATTTTTTATGCGAGCCCCCTCACCATCAATTTAAGAATTAAAAAAGAGGGGATTATCCCCCTCCTTTTTACGCTTGCTCCGACTGTCGGAATTATTTAATATAACCACGATTCAATTTAGTTAAATTTTCATTGATGGTAAAAATTCTTACTCTAATATCTTTAACACCAGCTGCTTCAAGTCTGCTCTTGTGCATTTCCGCGTATTTTTCAGCATCTTGTTTTTCTTCAAATACATAAATGCCTCCAGCTTCTTTTGTTTCTTCATTCTCAGTCCATATTTTCCAGTGGAATCCTTCTTCTTCGTTAATACTATTTGCTAAATCCCAAAATCCTTTTTCCATTTCTTCACCATAAGGACCTTCAAACGGAAAATCAACTTGTAATAAATATGCCATTTTCACTCACTCCTATTTTTAATATAAAATTCATCGGGAATTCCTTTGTATAAAAATTCTTCCCATTCTTTTACTGATCATGATTCGAATGATAGTAATGTCTAAATTCGTATTGCTATTATTATTCAAGCACTAATTGGAGAATCCCCCTATTTGTAACATAATCACAAAACGATAGTAACTTGAACGCATAAAGTGAAAGTTTAATAGTTTTCAGTTATGTTTAAAAAATATGATACAAACTTACCCCTAAACTAAGGACAAACAAAACAAGCGCAGGTATTGCTTTCTTAAAAGGATCTCTCGCTAATACAATTAGAGTTAATGCGGCTGCAAGCATCGTACCGCCTAATAACAATCCTGCCCATAAAGCTACTACTGGAATCCAGATTCCTATCAACATTCCAATCGCTCCTACAATCTCAAAAGCTCCAGTTAAGAAATTAAAAAACGAAGGTAAACCAAATCGTTTGAATTCATCTGCCATTTTCCCGGATATAATTTTCGTTCCTGTCATTAAAAAGAACAGAAACAACACTATTTTTACAATATTGATGAAAATTAAAATAGTAATCACACCTTTCTTATTATTTGATAAAAACTCAGTATTGTTCAGGTAGTAGTCACTACCTTTATCCTATTTCCTGAGATTACCCGTATGGAAGTCGCTTCAATTTATATTACCCTTCTCAATATTAAAGGGCCGGAAATTACATGCTATAGCATATATAATTCGAAAATTTGACTGGTACTAAGCAAAAAAATGAACCTGAATCAGATATGATACAAAATAAAGTTATCTTCCCATTCGTCCAAACAAACAAAAATTATATGTTGCAGCATATATAATACCTAAAACAAAGTTTGTTCCTTATGAATAGCATAGCATCAATAAGGAACAAATATTAATAGTGTGTATCATACAATTTGTTTAATAACGATTGTAATACTTTAATTTCTTCCTCGCTCAAATTACTCGTAACAAAATGGTGAGCGTCTTTCACTACAGGCAAGATTGTTTTCTTTAATTCGTCACCTTTTTCAGTTAAAAAAAGGTTATGTGAACGCCTATCTTGGTCATTCAAAGCCTTCTTTACAATCCCTTTTCTCTCCATTGACTGTATCATTCTAACAACAGTAGTTTGATCTTTATCAATAGCTTCCGCCAACTCTTTTTGAGTAGTGCTCCTTTGGCTACAAAGAACACTAATGATCCCCCACTGCTCTGGCGTAACTCCATACGGCTTTAATTTCTTCGTAAAATAATTGGTCATTTTCACGTCAGTACGGTGAACAAGATAGCCTATTAAATCATGTAAGTTCATATATCACCTCTATAAATTAAGATATAAAAGGATATAGCATACCAGTCAATCATTCACAATGAATGTATTTGTTTCACCATATATATGCTATGGCACATATATTAAAGTAGATTATTTTAATTGTCAAATGATTTACCTATTATTTTTCGAAAACAAAATCGCCCCCTTAGATTATAGAAGGAATGACTAATTTGACGTATTTCTCCCTATCGTTTTATGATATTCTAATAACACTTGATAAAATATGGTATCTACAGACAGTCAAACACCTTTAAAGATACCTACCCCAGTTCTTGCTGTTACAAAATAAACAGCATATAATCAGTTAATCACCCACATTAGCAACGCAAACATAAAGAAAAGGCATTCCAAATATGAAACACCTTCTTTCGTTTTATAAAGTGAAACTTTAATCAGTGGG
>NZ_JXIS01000151.1:0-16055 GCF_000836715.1 Bacillus sp. L_1B0_5
GAAGACTTTCTCCACAGCCTGAAAAAATACTACCTTCCATTTGGAGGTAGTATTTTTTATTTCTTGTAATTAACAAGCAGGTATGAAAGCTGTATTTGTTTATCTTTCATAATGAATTTAACAACAAAATCGAATATTTGACTGTTAATTAAATTTTTCGTCTCAATCAATTACATGAATTAATCTAGAAATGCTTGCTGTAATGCTTTCAGTCCATCGCTGTAAATACCATGAAACAGATTAATTGCTTCTTCATCACTAACTTCAACAGGAGTGAACGTACCAGACCACTCTACTAACGATGTGTTACTTTCAGTACCTTCTTTAACCTGGATTGTAGATAGATAATTAGTGACTGGGAACGGTGCATTCATGATTGAATACGTGTAGTAGCGCTCTTTATCATTGAATACTTCTAAGCGTTCTATAATTGTATCGCCATCTGGATTAGCAAGATGACGTACACGACCGCCTTCAGTTAATTTACTGCTAGGTATATAAGGTAACCAGTCTGGAAGGGAGTTGAAACCTCCGATTAATTGCCATACTTGTTCAGGTGAAGCAAAAATTTCCATAGATGTAGTAGTATGTGCCATATTCATTACGCTCCTTTTCATCCCGGTATTTACGGGTAAATAATCAGTGGGGGATGCTCCCACTGATTAAAGTTACATTATTATTTTACGTTGATTGGTAGTGGTGCATTAGGTGCTACTAGTTTTTGTTCGCGCATTTCTTCCCAGAATGCTGCTGGAATTACTGTGTTTAATGCATTTTGGTCTTCTACAATTCGTTCCGGTTTACTTGCACCAGGAACAACAGCAGCAACTGCTGGATTAGCTAGTGAAAATTGTAGTGCAGCAGCTTTGATGCTGATGTCGTGACGATCTGCAAGAGCTTTCATTTTCTCAACTTTTGCAATAATTTCTGGCGATGCTTTTTGATATTCGAAATGAGCGCCGCCAGCAAGAATACCTGAGCTATATGGGCCACCAACAACAATATCCATATTATGCTTTACAGCTGCAGGCATTACTCGTTGCAATGCACGTTCGTGGTCTAATAATGAATAGCGACCAGCTAATAAGGATATATTTGGTTTCGCTTCTTCTAAATCAAGCATAAGTTCAATTGATTCTACTTTGTTTACTCCAAGCCCCCAGCCCTTAATAACTCCTTCTTCACGTAAACGTGTTAGCGCACGGAATGCTCCTGTTCGAGCAATTTCAAATTGTGAAATCCACGTATCACCATAAAAGTCTTGTGCTAAATCATGAATGAAAACAAAATCTAGACGATCTGTTTTTAGGCGTTTCAAACTTTGCTCGATAGAACGAAGTGTTGCATCTGTGCTATAATCATTGATCATTTTATTTTTGCGACCAAATTCGAAAAGTCCGCCTTTTTCACCTAAATCACGTGCAGATGGATCTTCTAGTTCATCTGAAATCGTTCGACCTACTTTCGTACTTAAAAAGTAATCATCACGATTTCTTTTTGATAGTGCTTCACCAAGACGAATTTCTGCTAAACCAGATCCATAAAGTGGAGCTGTATCAAAGTAACGAACGCCATTCTCCCAAGCAGCGTCCACTGTAGCGATTGCTTCTTCCTCTGGGATATTACGGTACATATTTCCTAGTGGTGCTGTACCAAACCCGATTTTTTCTTTTAGTAATTTACTCATTATAGATATCCTCCTAAAATGTATTTAAAAATTAATTCATCATTGTGAATGGATGTGAAAATGAAAACATGTCATTTCATCGTCTGACAAAATGTATGATAAAAATATTCACTTTAAAGTACAGGTAATTTCTAATACTGCATGACTCACTCAACTCTTACAAATGCTATTATGAAATGTATTTTACATAATGAGAAGTACGTACTTTAAAGTGATATAGATACTTAAAAGTAACACAGGTACTTTTTAGTATCGTACTACTCATCTACTGTTTACGTATGCTATTATGAAACATGTTTAATACAATAAAAAGTACGTACTTTAAGGTGCTATAGATACTTAAAAGTAATATTTAAATCTTTAGCTTAATGGCCTTATAAAATTAATAAAGGAGATTTTTATATGAAAACATACAATATTCCTGTAGAGGCAACTTTAGAGGTTATCGGTGGAAAGTGGAAAGTAGTTATCCTTTGTCATTTAAAGAAAGACAAAAAGAGAACGTGCGAATTAAAACAATTAATGTCTGGTATTACACAAAAGATGTTAACGCAACAATTACGTGAATTAGAAGAAGATGGTGTAATCGAGAGAAAAGTGTATAACCAAGTGCCACCAAAAGTAGAATACTCTTTAACTGATTACGGTCATTCTTTAGATTCTATACTCGATACTCTTTGTAACTGGGGAGAAAATCATCTTGAAAAGAATGGTAACACGTCTATGCTTATAACCGCAGCTGAATAAAGAAAGAAAAAACGAACGAGAATACGTTCGTTTTTTCTTTTTGTATAGAGGGAGATTTTTAAGCAGCATAATTACTTTTTTGTAATATAGGTACTTTTTTGTGCTGTAGGAACTAAAATGTGCCGTATAGAAAATTATTTATTTTTACGTAACAATAGATAAGGAATTTATAAAAAAGGAGAGGAGATCGCGTGAAACAATATAATATACCTATAGAAGCAACTTTAGAAATTATCGGTGGAAAGTGGAAGGTCGTCATTTTATGTCACTTAACGAAAGGGAAGAAGCGAACGAGTGAGTTGCAACGTTTGATTCCTGAAATTTCTGTTAGAATGTTAACGCAGCAACTACGCGAGCTGGAAGAAGATGGTGTGATTACACGTGAAATTTACAAAGAAATTCCCCCTCGAGTAGAATACTCCCTAACCGATTATGGGTGGTCTTTACAAAATGTATTAAATCAATTAACCGCATGGGGAGAACGATGCATAGATAGAAAAAACACAGAAGTTAAGTGAAATCTCTATATGTAATATTGAAAACACCACCTAATGACGAGGTGGTGTTTTTCGTTTTAAAACTTTAGAAAGTTGTTATGATGAAAAGTAAAATTTTTGAGGACCTGTTTCAGTCATGGGTACTTAAAAGTGCCTACATCACTTTAAAGTACGTACTATGCTTCATAATATAACCGTTTTATAATGACACTCGTAGCAAAAAGTCATAACGATTTTAAGCTATGTTCAAAAAGACTTATTAACTAGTATAGTTTTTTGTTCAATTTTTTAGTAGGAGATGTTTTTATGGTTGAAGAACTTTTTTATAAAAAAATACTTAAAAATCTGTTTTCAGATTCAGTTCAAATTACACTTTGGAATGGAGAAACAATACAATATGGCGAAGGGGAACCGCAATTTCATATAACATTCCATAAGCCGCTCTCAAAAAAAGAAATTGCTAAGGATCCTTCTATTGCATTCGGTGAAGCATATATGAATGGGGACCTTGAAATAGAGGGGAATCTTGAAAAAGCAATTCAATCTATTTATAAAAGGCAGGATAGCTTTTTAGGAGATAGTAAGTTGCAATATTTCAAAAGTAAATGGAATTTCTCAAAACAAAAAAATAAAGAACATATTGCTCACCATTATGATATTGGGAACGATTTCTATAAATTATGGCTTGATGAGACAATGACATATTCTTGTGCGTATTTCCAAAATGAACAAGATTCTTTAACGACAGCGCAGCATAATAAAGTGAATCATATTTTGAAAAAGTTGAACCTTCAAAAAGGTGATACGCTATTAGACATCGGTTGTGGGTGGGGTGAACTCATTACAGCTGCCGCTAAACAGTACGGTGTGAAAGCGATGGGAGTAACGTTAAGTGAGGAACAATACGCTAAGACTTCCGAGCGAATTAAACAAGAGGGACTTACGGATTTAGTTGAAGTATCTTTACTTGATTACCGCGATATTAAGAATCGTAAATTTGATAAAATTGTTAGTGTAGGTATGATCGAACATGTAGGAAAAGACAACATTACGCAATACTTTGAAACAGTTAACAAACTACTAAATGATGGCGGGATTTCTCTGCTGCATTGCATTACTTCTCCGGCTAATGGTGGTGCTACGAATGGTTGGATTGAAAAATATATATTCCCTGGTGGGTATGTTCCTGCTGTTAACGAATTAATCACGAACATGACAAACGAACAATTTTTCATTGTTGATGTGGAAAGCTTACGTAGACATTACGGGAATACATTACAACATTGGGCTCGAAATTTTGAAAACGTACTAGAGGAAGTTTGCAAAACGAAAGATGAGCGATTTATCCGCATGTGGCGTTTATATTTAAATGCATGTGCAGCTTCGTTCTTTACAGGTAATATTGATTTACATCAATTTGTATTTACAAAAGGGATTAATGATACAATTCCGATGACACGTTCGTATATGTATGAATAAGAGTATATAACCAATTAGCTCTCAAGTCATTGAGTATAAATAAAATGATGATAGGATATAAGTCTATAACTTAAAGTCGAGATGGGGATCAGAAAATGATTTCTATCTCGACTTTTTAATATATAATTTTAAAATCAAAACTATATACTTTTAAAGATAAAAATATATAATAAATGTAGAAACGAAAATTTATGAGCAAGGAAGTTGAAGAACATGACATTAACAATGGGCTTTATTGGATTTGGAAAATCAGCTAACCGTTATCACCTACCTTATCTGAAGACACGTAAAAATATAAAAGTAAAAACGATTTTTGTACGTCAAATAAATGAAAAATTAGCGACTCCATATGAGGAAAAAGGTGTTTACTTCACTACTGATTTAGACGAATTGTTGAATGACAAAGAAATTCAAGTCGTGACGATTTGTACGCCAGCACATACGCATTATGAATTAGCAAAAAAAGTTATACTAGCCGGAAAATCAGTTATCGTTGAAAAACCATTTTGCGATACAGTAGAACATGCGAAAGAATTATTAGCTTTAGGACGAGAGAAAGGTGTAGTCGTTATGCCTTATCAAAATCGCCGTTTTGATGGTGATTTTTTAGCTGTGAAGCAAGTAGTTGAACAAGGATTCCTTGGTGATATTATTGAGATTGAATCGCATATTGATTATTTCCGTCCTGGTTCAATCACTCATGAAGCTCCAAAAGAAGAAGGTTCATTTTACAGTTTAGGTATTCATACGATGGACCGCATGATTTCACTATTCGGCCGTCCAGATAAGGTGACATACGATATTCGTAATAATGAAATGGAAGGTGCGGTTGATAACTATTTCGATGTTGGTCTACATTACGGAAATCAGTTGAAGATTAAGCTGAAAACGAACCATGTCGTAGCAAAAGATTATCCACGCTTTATCGTTCATGGAACAAATGGATCATTTATTAAATACGGTGAAGATCAGCAGGAAAATGATTTGAAAGCGGGTATTATGCCTGAGAGTGCAGGATTTGGTGAAGATTCACCGATGTACTATGGAGTTGCTAAGTATCGTAATGCAAATGGTGACTGGATTGAAAAACAAATTAAAACGCCGCTTGGTGATTACGGTCGTTTCTATGATGCAGCTTATGACACAATTGTAAATGGTGCACCAAAACTTGTGAAAGATGAAGAAGCGGTAACGAATATTGAAATCTTAGAAAATGGATTTGCTGCCCCATCACCTTCAGTCTACAAACTTGAGGCTTTACATTTGAATGAATAGAAGCGAGTATGCAGTATAAAGGAGGTATGGAAATGGCAAGCGGATCAACACAAGTAAAATACCTCGGCATTTATCAAAAGATTAAACAACAAATTTTAGACGGTGAATATAAAATCAATGAAAAAATTCCGAGTAGCCCCGTCCTTGCTGAAGAATTTGATGTTTCAGCACTTACTATTAAAAAAGCGCTGGATCTGTTAGTAAGAGACGGCTACATCATCCGCCGGCGCGGAAGTGGAACAGTGGTGCAAGATTGGCGTCAGCAGGAAAAGGCACGAATGATTCAAACTTTAACAGGTACGAAAGCTGTTTACGGCAGTGAGGTAGAAAGTAAAATTATCGAGTTTGCGATTGTTGGTGCTGATGAAGTAGTTGCTGAGAAATTGGGAGTTTCAATCGGTGATTTCGTCTATAAAATCATTCGCCTCCGCATCATTCACAGCATTCCGACGATTATGGAGCATACATGGATGCCAATCTCGGTTATCCCAGGTGTTGAGGCTTCTGTTTTAGAGGAGTCGATATACTCACATATTCAAAATAAACTTGGTTTTGAAGTAGGGACATCTGTTGTCAGAGTTAAAGGAATTCGCCCAGATGATAGGGAAAAGCAGTTTATGAATTTAACAAATCAGGATTTCTTAATGAGAGTTGAACAAGTGGCCTACTTAACGGATGGACGAACCTTCGAATACTCTTATGCCGATCATCTGCCAGAAACCTTTGAATTTGAAACAGTCATTACGGCAAAAAAGTTATAAAGAGTCATAAAAAACAGGTTGAGGCAAATATTGTCTCAACCTGTTTTATGTCTTCAATATAATTTACACGTACAGTTATTATTCATCGGCTGTAATCAGCATGGATGTGTTCCCGTTTTTTTCAAGATGATTTTCTCCCCAAGCACAAAGTGAATCGAGTATAGTTCCTAAAGACGAACCGTAATCCGTTAAAGAGTACTCTACTTTCGGTGGTACTTGGTCATATACTTTCCTTTGGATTACACCATCTTCTTCTAGTTCCCGTAATTGTTGTGTTAACATTTTTTGCGTAATACCAGGCATTAATCGTTTTAATTCACTCGTTCTTTTTGTTCCTTTTTTTAAATGACAAAGGATAACAACTTTCCACTTTCCGCCAATAACTTCTAAAGTCGCCTCTACAGGAATATTGTATGTTTTCATAAAAAAACCTCCTTTGATGAGTTTAGATTTCCGTTTTGGGGTTACATATGTTTTCGTGCCAAAATTATTACTTTTTAGTGCCTATAACACTTTAAAGTGCGTACTTTTTATTATGTTAAATATATTTCATAATAGCACATGTAAGCAAGAAATGAATAAAATGTACTTTAAAGTACATTGGGAATTGGTTAGCGTAACACTATGGGGACATTCATATAAAACAAATAATTTGTTACGTTCAATAGAATATATCCAAGACTTAACATTTGATTAATAGAACTGTAAAGTTTAAAATTACAGTATAGTTTTTAGAAGTGAGTTGTTATCGTCTGTAAAATGTAGATAAATGAAATATTCCCGAAAAAATAATATTATGTGTATTTGATTCTAAACTGTAATTTTTTTTAATACATTTCAATAACCGATACTTAAAATGTACGTTTAATAACATTAAAGGAGTGAGTTAAATATGGTACTTCTATATACAACAGCAAGCTGTGGTTCATGCCGAAAAGCGAAAGCATGGCTTGAAGAGCATCAAATTGATTATATTGAAAAAAACATCGTATCAAATTCTATGACAGTTGATGAGCTTAAATCAATTCTTCGTTTAACTGAAGAGGGGGCTACTGAAATTATTTCAACTAGATCCAAAACTTTTCAGGACTTAAATATAAATATTGAGGAGCTCTCGCTTAATGAATTTTATACATTAATAATTGAGCATCCACTAATGTTACGTCGCCCGATTATGCTGGACGAAAAAAGATTGCAGATTGGTTTTAATGAGGAAGAAATCCGCAAATTTTTACCACGTAGCGTCCGAACATTTTTAAGCATTGAATTACAAAAGTTGGCTAATTAAAAAATAATATTTCTTACGGAAAATTTTCTTGAAAGGAGGAAGCAGAAGATGATTGAAGTATGTGTTACAGTTAATTATAATGATAGAAATTATCAAACAAATGTTATTGTGAGTAAAGATACGATTTGGACAAAAATTAAACAACTGGCAGAAGAACAAGTGAAGAAACAGTGGAGTGTTTAATTTTATTTTCAACTTAAAAAGCTAAATGAAGTTATCGGATATAGGTGAGACCGGATAGAATATAAAGGAATTAATTTTTTTATGGTAAGAAGTATTCTATATGTTTTAACGTTCTAACCAATCTGTAATATTTATGGCTACAGTATGTTAATATATGAGAAACAATATTTTTAATCGTAGGAGGAAAATCATGAACAGCGACTTTACCTTGGCCATTCACAGTTTAACTTATTTAGCTTTACAGCCAGACCGGATGTCAACAAGTAATGCTATTTCAGAAAGTGCAGGTGTACATCCAGTACGTATTCGTAAAGTGCTAAGTTTGTTAAAAAAACATAAATTTATACAATCAAAAGAGGGAACTGGTGGAGGTTTTATTTTTGCTCGCGATTTAGATGAAATTAATCTTTGGCATATTTATCAGATAACCTCTGAAGGTGCTTTGCAGCCGAAGTGTCCGGAATCAAACAATCAGTGTGTTGTAGGTTCGAACATGCGAAAAGTTCTTTTCGCTATTTTCTTAGGTGCTGAAGAACATCTAGGTGAATACTTAAAGAATTATACAATGAAAGAAGTTGTTGACCTTATCAATCAAGAGCGTTAAGCGGCTTAATTATTATATAGCCGTGAGTTCTTAACACTTAAATGTAATGAAAAATATTACAGTATGATTTGTTTTTATATCTTTTTTATCGTCACAAAAAATATTTATAGGAAGGTGAAACGGTATGATGTCAAATAATAATCATGTTTTAAAAGTAGGAGATTGGGTTCGTGGAATATCAAATGAAGGTGAATTAATAGTTGGTTATATTGTATCACTTGATGATGTAGAGGATATAGTTACAGTTAGTATTGTGAAACGTGACGGCCAGTACACAATAAACGAAGCGATTTTACTCTTTAGTAAACACGTTAACAAACTCCCTGAATCAAAGGTAATAAATAAGGAACAAATCCTTTATCTTATAGATCTTGCATTATTAACAGGGGATGAAGAATGGTTTATCGAGCTTTCTTCAAAATTAAACTCGATAAACGAGCTAGTTAATGGGGGAGTTTAATTTTTTAGCCTATGCCCTAATCAATAATATCCTCTCTTTTGTTGCATCTTAATAAAAGAGAGGATTGATGTTATGAAAATAAGATTAACAATGGTTAGCGTCATATGTCTGTTTAGTTTTTTATTACCCTGCATTTCTGCTCAAGCAATTGTAAAAAAGGAAAATGATATAAACAGAAATTTTAGCATAGATTTAACCGGTTATGAACTTTATTCGTTTGGTGACTTTAACCAATTAGATTATAAGATAACGCCACTTACTCAGTTGTTTTTAGGGATAGTGCAAACAGAAGGTGAGTGGATTAATGAGCCACGATTATATACTAAGGGAAATAAAGGTTATTTTCATCTTTTGAAAGCGGACGGTACGAATGTTCTTTATACCGTTGAAAAGAGCGGGGATTTTTGGAGGATTATAGATGTAAAAAGAAAGAAAATCAACAGAATACCTGTACCAAAAAAACTTTTAAAAGAAGTAGTAATTGAGCTCTTATTGGAGCCGATAAGCAAAGAGGTTGAAAACTATTATAAGGAACCAAAACTTTGGTATCGAGGTTCTGAAAAAATACTTGAAATAAAAAAAGATACAACAAACTATACTTTTTATGTAACTGTTCAAATTCAAACTTTTGAGGGTGCACACAATCCGCCTTATGGAGAGGACACAATTACTTTTCGCATAAAAGGAAATGATCTAAAAACGATTCATTACAAACATAGAGATATCTCTGAAGAAGAGTCGAACAAACTAGAATTAAGATGACATTGAAGTGATTTGTTTGTGAATCCTTGATAACGATAATTATGTAAATGAGCTGTCCATATGGGGCAGTTTTTTTGTTTTTTGCTCAGTGTAGTTTTTTAAAAGTGTATATGAATTCAATATTGATAATATATATCCTAAAAATTGGTTTTTGTATTTTGTGAATCTTTTCTTTTTGCCTACATTAATTATTTATTAGAATATCTTTTATGTTTAAAATAAATTTTTTTGATAAAAGGGGATATAAGTATTTTTAGAATGAGTCACCTAGAAAGACAATGTATAATTGTATATTTTTACTAACTAATTTAGCTTTACGCGATAAAAACAATGGCTACATGCTAACTGTAAAATATTATCCATATAAAATTATTCCGCTTTAATATTTCTGAAAATATAAAAATATTAATTTTATAAATATACACGTTATAATGAGGGCGTCGAGAGAAATTTTATTATCTCTGGAGAAAATATAAAAAATGCGATTCTTAGTAAGAAAGGTGTGTGATTAGAGGCGAAATGTATGTAATGTGCTTCAGTGGCTTGTGTAAGCAATATCATCAGTGCTACCGAAGTTATGAAAGTAATGTATAGAATTGAGAAAGAAATGCCTCGCAAATGAAGAGAGGCCGGTTTAGCTAAAATTACTGTTAAAAGTAAAAAAGAGAAACCATTAAAGTAATACACTGTTATTAGAAATGTTGCAACGTATTTATGAAGTCTATTCTATATTGTTCTCTTAAGGGGTCTTTATATAAAGAGCGGATACTTTGAGTAAACTTTTTTGTGAACGCTAACAATTATATTAGGACGCTAACTAGCGAATGTTTCAATTTGGATTCATTATGATGAAGGACATACAATGTGGGGCAACTTGTAAGGAATTCATTTTCCGAAAAGGGAATATTTGTTAGATGCAAAGAGAGATGTAGGAATAGATACAAGGGGGAGTTATTATATGAACGGGAATACTGCAAAGAAAATAGAAGTTCAAGCTGAAAATACCGCACTAAAAAATGAGCAATATGCAGATCCGAAAAAGTGGCATAAGCAGGATACTACATGGGCACTCAGTCTATTTGGAACTGCAATTGGAGCAGGGGTGCTCTTTTTACCGATTAATGCAGGTTCAGGTGGTTTATTATCTTTACTACTAATTACATTACTTGCATATCCAGTTATGTACTACTCACATAGGGCGCTTGCTAAAATGATATACGCTTCTAATTCTGCTGATGAGGGGATCACAGGTACAATTAGAGAGTATTTCGGAAATAAAGCGAGTATCATTTTTAACATCGTATATTTCGGTTCAATTTATACAATCGTACTAATGTATTCGGTTGCGCTTACAAATACTGCAAGTAGTTTTATCGTGCATCAATTGCACATGCCAGAGCCTCCAAGGGCTATTTTATCACTTGTATTAGTTCTTGGTCTTATCGCTATACTGAATTTTGGTCAAGATATTACTGTAAAGATCATGAGTATGCTAGTGTATCCTTTCATAGTTTCTCTACTTTTTATCGCAATATCTTTAATTCCACAGTGGAATACGTCAATGCTTAGTTTTTCAGCTGTTTCAACTGCTTCAACAGGAACAGGCTATTTTGGGACGATATTGATGATTCTACCAATCATCGTATTCTCATTTAATCATTCACCTATGATTTCATCATTTGTTGTGAAACAGAGAGCTACGTATGGAATCGAAGCCACTGATGCTAAATGTGCGCAAATACAAAAGGTTTGTTATATCATGACATTCGCTGTTGTTATGTTCTTCGTTTGGAGTAGCGCATTGAGCTTGACTCCAGATGATATAAAAATGGCAAAAGAACAAAACTTATCAATCCTTTCATATCTTGCTAATGAGCTTAATTCGCCTGTAATCACTATTGCAGCTCCAATTATTGCTTTTGTGGCTATTACAAAGTCTTTCCTTGGCCATTATATAGGAGCATTCGAAGTAATGCGTGACATGATTATTAAGTTCGGTAAATCACGTGGAAAAGATATTGAAGAAAAAACAATTAAGACAATAATCCTTACTTTTGTTGTATTATCATGCTGGTTTGTTGCTTATACAAATCCGAGTATTCTTGGACTTATTGATTCTCTAAGCGGTCCTTTAGTTGCTGCTATCTTATGTCTATTACCGATGTATGCGATTCAAAAAGTACCAGTACTAGCTAAATACAAAGGGAAAATGAGTAACGTATTTGTTATTATTGTAGGTATACTTACAGTTTTAGCAAGTATTAAGTCATTATTCTAATTCACTACTGTTGGTTTTAGTATCAAAATAGTTGGATCTGAGAAAATAAGGAGCAAGTTTTGAATAGTTTTTTTCAAAACTTGCTCTTAAAATATTCTAAGGAATTAATTTTACAAATAAGTTTATTCATATTAGTCATCTAGCGTTTTGGTCATATATTCATCCAATATTATCAAGACCTAAAACAAAAAAATTTAAATATCAAGCGCCTAACGTATTATATATTCCTAATATGTTAGGCGCTTTTATTTTGGATAATAAATTTTGAACCTAAATTTGAATAGTATATTTCTCTATTTGATGCTTATTTAATATTGTAAAATTTGTATTGAAAATTCGAGGTTTTAAAAGTATCATATACATATTCAAACATTTGAAGATGTATATGATACTTTTTGAAATTGAGGAAAAGTAACGGAGGGATTTCAATGGGAAACGAAATGCAACAATTTAAAGCAGATTTCTTTAAAGCCTTAGCACACCCTTTGCGAATAGGTATCTTAGAATTATTGTCAGAAGGTGAAAAAAGCGTAAACGAAATTCAAGATATTCTAAATAAGGAAGGTTCAGCTATTTCTCAGCAATTAAGTGTACTACGTTCAAAAAACATTGTTGTTGGTAGAAAAGATGGAAAAAGAGTTTTATATTCTTTACGAGACCCTATTATTGTGGATTTATTGGTGGTTGCACGGAAGATTTTTAACAACCATTTAATCGATACGATTTCAATGTTAGAAGAGCTAGATGGAGCAGAAAGTGAAATGATGGCTAAGGAGGGATAGGTTGAGTATTGAGGTTAAGAAAGAAGATATCATCCAACATGGAATTGAAACATTTCGCTCATTAGGAGCTCATTACGTTTGTGAAGTTTGTATAAAAAGTGGAAATTCTTGTTGTTTTTCATGCCAACATTTACAAGATGGAGTTGGATGTCGAAAAAGAAATACTGCTTGTACAGCTTGGTTATGTGGAATTCAAGGTTTTTTATTTGATCAAATAGGATTACTGGATGAATGGAATCGTTTTTGGAGTGAAATTCCAGGACAAATGTTTCGTAGAGATATTACTCCAGATAAGGTAAGGATTAGATCGTTTATTGATACAAAGAAGCTAGATAGTCGAGCCGGAGAACGTTTAGCAGAAAGATTGAAATCCTATGTACAACAAGGTGGAGATATAGGTGAATTGGAGTGTCATTTAAGTAAAACATATAGTAAATATTAGGGTGTTTTTTATTTTTGTGAAAAGGACAATTTTCTGTATAAGGGACCGAGAAATACATTTGTAATCCAGATCTATTAAAAATAGAAAAGAAGGGTTTGTAATGAGAAAGTTATTTACAGGAAGGTTTGAAGGATATTCATTAGCACATTTTCAAAAGGATCTTCTTTCAGGAATGATTGTTGGAGTTGTTGCGATTCCACTTGCTATGTCTTTTGCTATAGCCTCTGGTGTTAAGCCAGAGTATGGGATTTATACAACCTGTATTGCTGGAATACTCATTTCACTGTTTGGTGGTTCGAAGTATCAAATTGGAGGACCTACAGGTGCTTTTGTTCCGATTCTTTTAGGAGTTGTAATTACCTATGGATACGAAAATTTACTACTCGCGGGTTTGTTAGCTGGAATTATTTTATGTCTTATGGGAATCTTCAAACTAGGCTCTTTAATTAAGTTTATTCCACGTCCTGTAACAATTGGTTTTACTTCAGGTATTGCTGTTATTATCTTTACGGGACAAATTGCTAGTTTTTTAGGTTTAACAGGTATAAAAAAGCATGAGGAATTTCTAGCAAATTTGAAGGAACTCTTCACTCATATCAGTACTACCAATTTTTATAGTGTTATAACTGCTTTGATTTGCTTTTTTGTTATACTCATAACACCAAAGATTTTACCAAAAGTACCTGGTTCATTAGTAGGTGTTGTTATTTCAACTGTAATTGCAACTGTATTTTTCTCAGGTCATGTACCTACTATTGGTACAGCATATGGCACGATTACAAATACACTTCCTCAGTTTGATATACCAGAAATCACATTAGAACGTATAAAACAGTTAATTGGTCCTGCATTTGTTATTGCGATGCTCGGTGGAATTGAGTCGCTTTTATCCGCTGTCGTGGCAGATGGTATGACAAATAGTAAACACAACAGTAACAAAGAGCTTGTCGGTCAGGGGATTGCAAATATTGTTACCCCGTTATTTGGCGGAATTCCAGCGACTGGAGCAATTGCTCGTACAGCGACTAATATTAAGAGTGGGGCTGTATCTCCGATGTCGGGTATTATTCATGGGGGATTTGTGTTATTGACACTTTTACTGTTAGCTCCATATGCTTCACATATTCCTCTTGCTAGTATGGCTCCCATTTTAATGGTGGTAGCTTGGAATATGAGCGAACAAAAACATTTTTATCACATACTCAAAATGAAGACAGGAGATTCCCTTGTATTACTAGTAACATTTTTACTTACTGTATTTACTAGTTTAACAACAGCTGTGGAGATCGGTCTTATTTTAGCTGTTATTTTGTTTACAAAACGTATGAGTAATATGCTTGTTATATCTAAAGTGCTTCCTGATCATACAAAAAAGAATGAAAAATTGTTATCGCATGTGGTAAATAAAGCTCATGATTGTCCACAAATTAGTATTTATACAATAGAAGGCCCATTATTCTTTGGGGCTGCTCAAACATTTGAACAAAATATTTTAGCGACTATTCATTATAAACCTAAAGTTTTAATTTTACGTATGGGAAAAGTTCCTTTTATTGATACCACAGGAGAGTCTTACTTTAGGAATATTGTTCAGCACTTCAAAAAACAAGGTGGCGTACTTCTTATTTCTGGAATTCAATCAGAGCTAAAAGCCAATCTAGATAAGAATGGATTGTACGCTGAGATTGGGAAAGAAAACTTTTTTGATCATACAGGGGAAGCAATTAATTGTGCTTTAGGACATCTGAATACAAAAAAATGTATAGGGTGTAAGCATTTTGCTTTTCATGAGTGTACAGGGCTTTCTCAGCAATCGCAGGAAATCAATACAATAAAGAATAAAGTAAATGCATTAGATTTTTAAAAATTTCACTTCACATACAAAGTTTGTTTGATTTAATCTACTTTTTCATCATTTTATTAAAAAATAGAGAAGAAGAAAGTTTGCTTTGGAGAATGTGGAGAAGATTTTTTACAAGGTGTGAACAAGTAGTTTTTTTATACATTCAACAAATAAGTATCAAACAGTAAGAAGAGAATATTTTCCGTATATTTAAACGGAAAAGGGAAATTAAAAATAATATTTATTTAATAGAATACACGAAAACGAGTGGAGGAAATAAAAATATGTCTAATTTACCAAATTGTCCAAAATGTAATTCAGAATACACTTACGAAGATGGGAATCTTTTTGTTTGTCCAGAATGTGCTCATGAGTGGACTTTAGAATTAGAAGCTGAAAATAGTGAAGATACAAAAGTAATTAAAGATGCAAATGGAAATATTTTAAACGATGGTGATTCTGTAACAGTAATTAAAGATCTTAAAGTAAAAGGAACTTCATCAGTTGTAAAAATTGGTACAAAAGTAAAGAGTATCCGATTAGTTGATGGAGATCATGATATTGATTGTAAAATTGATGGTTTTGGAGCTATGAAATTAAAATCTGAATTTGTTAAAAAGGTATAAATACAATTTTGTTACATCAAAATTAGTTTGAAGTTAATGAATATACACTGTTTTTCAGCTGTACCCCGTGCCCAACAACTTAAGAATTTCGAATTACCTTGAAATGATAAAGTGAACTTTTGGTTATGATTCAGCAGATTTTTTTGGGGAGTACCATGAAATTTTAGCTTGCTAGCAATATAGTACAGCCGAAATATTTGAAATAGCTATAAGACTATTCTTTCGATGGTATGATGAAAGATGTGGAAAAGGAATAGGTGTCAATCAGACCTCAATATTAACCTTCACTATTAGCAACAAAAAACCACCTCTCATTGAAGTGAACCCTGAAAACGGGACAC
>NZ_JXIS01000152.1:0-7008 GCF_000836715.1 Bacillus sp. L_1B0_5
TGCCGCATGAATAATGTTCTTTGCCGCATGAATAATGTTCTTTGCCGCTTTTTCAACAGCTGCATTCTTGAACTGTAATTCATCAACGGAAATCTGTCCAAGTGCATTCCAAAGAGCTAACTGGGTTGCGTAATGGGCTTCTTTCCAATTGGAAACCCCTAAATTTTCTGGTGTTTTCTGTGGGTACCCATTCATTAAGACACGATAGGATACATCATCTGTTTTGCCCGCTTCGGGTAAATCCTCTCCATTTGGGGATTTTAAACCGTATACCAGACAATACGCAATTTGACCACTCGCATTCTTTAGAAGCTCTGTACGAACATCTTTCCCATATTGCGGACTATAGGCCCAATCCATCTGATACCTTTCTCGATTGATTACCTCCGCACTGGCTTGATTCAGTGGAATCAAGAAGCTCATAATGAATAAAAGTACACTCGTAAAGAGTAGTAGTGTTTGATACGATCGTTTCAAAACCATTTTTTACAGCTCCTTTAGGATTATTCAGTTTTCAAAGGACAGAATATTCAGAATTTTAATTCTCTAAATACAGAACAATATACTTTAGTCATAATTATTTCGTCTTTTAGCCGAATTTCATTTACAATAACATTTAGTAGGATTATGAACAAAATAGATGTAACCAATAACATGATTTTTATTCATTCTGTGATGGGTAGTGCACGATAATACGTTGGCCTGAAAAGTTTTTCTATCGGAACTTCAAGGAAATCTGCTATTTTTTTAGCCTTATTATCTTTGAGACTCCTTCTCCCAATTTCAACATCATATAATGTGCCGATTGGAATTTTAGCGCCTTTAGAAACTTCCTTAATACTTAAGCCTTTGGATTCCCGATATTCCCGTACAATGGTTTTTTGTTCTGACGCTAGCATTTTTTCACCCTCCCTTCCCTTAATTACATTGTATTCGGCTTTAAGCCGAAAGTCAACGTCTAACGTGTTATTTTTTTATTTTTAAACATGAAACAAGTTAAAAGGAGCTGGAACCATGTTTGGACAAAGATTGAGAGAGTTACGAAATAAGAAAAACATTAGTGCTACCGCACTTGGAAAAGCACTAGGAATTGCACAAACAACTATATCGAATTGGGAAAACTCTGGATATGAACCCAATTATGAAATGTTAGTAAAGATTTCACGCTATTTTGGTGTATCTGTAGATTATTTAGTAGGAAACGATAATGACGTCAATAAAAATGAAATAAGTCGTTTAGCTAAAGAGTTATATGAGGACTTGGACGATCTTCCAGAGGATGAACGCAATGATATTGAAAAAGGACTATTAGAATATCTGGAATTTCTAGGTTATAAATTAAAAAAAACAAAGAAATAAATTCTTTGCTTTTTTAATTAGCTTTTTGTCTAATATTAGATTTAAAGTTTCTATTTTCTTTAATATAAGTCTGTAATTTACTATGTAATTCAATATAATTACCTGTTTGTGACAATACTTTCACCAAAAAGTCATAATCAACTTGCTTACATAAATTCTTCTTTTTCATAAATTAATTACCCCTTTTACAAAATTTTTTATGTACAAGTGGAACGGAACTTTATGCCACACTAACAAGTGTTCCACTCCTTAAACGACAAATGACACTACAAAAGTAGTGTCATTTTTAACATCAATCACCCAGCTCCCCCACCAGGATCTACCATATATTGTAAAATTTTACTAATATTTCCTTGTGCCGGAAATGCTGTTAAAGCCGCTATCGTGGCCAATAAATATAATCGTTTTGCCCATCCCTTCATATTTAACCACCTCTAAGTTTATTTTAACACATTTTTTGGAAGTTCCGCATAGAACAAATCATTATTTCGTTCAAAGGCCAATAAAGCTTCTTTCATTAAATTCATATCTTCTCTTGCTAGAGCTTGAACAAAAAGTTGAAGTGGTGTAAGAAAACCATTTTGTTTTTTAGTTTCTTCCATAAGAGAATCTGCTTTTTGTTTCATATTTTGTTTTATGTATAAATACCCCCTTTCTGTCGGATTTATAGGTTGTATATGATCTAAATTCTTTTCAAAATGAATGTTTAGAAAATCAAGTGTTGTTTGTAACATTTGTTGTTTTTTACGCATTTTTTGATTATTTGGTGAAACCACCAGACTTAACCCTTTGTCTAAATAATACTTAGACAATTCGTAGTCTGTTAATATATATGTCTCACCCATAATACAATACGCTGTAGCCTTTGGAAGTAAAGATACTCTTCCATTTCTGGAAATCATATCATCACATAATTCTCTTGCTCTCGCCAACTCGTTATTCCTATGAAAACATGTGGCCAATAACTCCATAGTTCTTAACTCATATGAAGATTTTAAAAATGGATTTTTCACTTTTTCAATTTCAGTCTTTAATTCATCAATATTTGCACTTACTAAATTGTAACTTCTCGAATCAAAAAAAGCGTAAATTAGAGCAAACTCCATAGGAATTTTACTTATATCCTCTGCATTTTTTTGCTTTCCCATTTCTCCCTTTACCAATTTCAAAAATTCGTGCGGGTTAAATTCCTCTGCATTTCGTAAATAAAGTAATTCATAAGCACTTGCAAATTTACGATTCAACAAATTATTTGATTGTTTTTCTCGATCAATTAAATGATTTAATAATTCTAATTCACCGCACATGTCTATATATTCAAACGCTACTCTTAAATTAACTTTCCGTTTAGCTTGGTTACAATAGTTAAACACTTCTGTCTTTCGAAAAGAATAATCATGGGGATATAACATGTTTAGTATTTCTGCATAAATAGAAAAGTCAAATTCTCTCTTACCTGAAATAGATTGATTCACTTTAGAATGGCTAATGCCCAACAAATCAGCAAGCTGTCTATTAGTAATACCTCTATTAGTTAAATCCTTTTGAATTTTTTCTAAAATCATACCCCTTGTCACACCCTCTCTCATCTTCTAATATATAAATATACAAAAACTTTTATATTAAAAGAATTTTCTGTAAATATATTCTAACAGAAATTAGAAAAAGTTTCGTTCCAGTGTGGAATTTTGCATATTTCTACATTGTTTTGAGAATATTTTGAAAATTTAAATCATATTTGCTGGTTACTTCTAACTTATTACTAGTTGATATTTAAAAAAAGTATGTGTAAAATAGTTCTTAAAGATATGTATTTCAAACAAGAAATATTTAACAAAAGTCTATTCATTAGTTTTAAACATTAATTATAAAAAAAATAAAACCCCACCGCATCGTTTTTAATTGGATCAGGTCGCCAAACTCAAACCAATTAAAAACTCCAAGAGATAGGGGCTTTAATTCACACTATAAGTATATGTGTTTTTCTTTAGTATCAAACTTGATACTAAAATTATACCATAACGTATATCTATTGTGAATATAAAACCTCTGTTTTTCCTGTTTATTTGTGGTGGAAAAATAGGAGGTTTTTTTATGCTACTAAATAACTTTTTACTAAGTACAGCAAAACGAGAATTAAGTCCACACCTGGTTCATGTTCCTACAGGCGCTATCAATAAAACAGTACAAAAAGTAATTAAAGCTATTGATCTGATTCTTTTAGATACAGAAGGTAAAACCACTAAAGATTTCTTCGTACAAACACCACGCCGCTATCAGGCATTAGAAGTTGTTTTATCTTACCTAGTACAAGAAGGCTTCTCTCAAATGCGACAAGCTCAAATCAGTAAAAAATCGGGTATCTCTGTACCAATTATCAACTTTATTCTGAAGTGGTTAGAGGACCTTCAAGTATGTCATCAAATCAAAACAAGACGTCATGGTAAGAAAGCACCATCTATTTACATATTAAGCCTCAATACCAATTATTTAAAAATCATTGAATACTTTAAGCAAAAATGGGCGTTTTCAATTGATATGTTTTCTACATTTACAAAGTTTCTATCTAAAAAACTAAGTAAAAAACAAGAGAAACCTACAGATCAAACCGAAAAACCAACTGTGCCTACATGCCAGGGAATAGATATATTGGATGCTGTTGCTCCTTCAAATGAAGAAGTAGAAGAAAAACAGCCAATGAATGCCCCTGATTTGGGTGAAAAGTTAGAACTACGATTCCGCGAAATGGATGAGTTTATGAGTGAAGATCAAAAGAAACTCTATATGTATATCATAAGTAAAGATACAAATATTACTGAAAAAGATGCTTATACAATCGCATTGCGTATGCCGCCAGACGTAGATTGGGAAGCAAGAAAGACTTTTGAGGATTGTGTACAGTTTTTTGAGATAAACAAATCACAAGAAAGTACGCCTGCACATTTCGTAACAATCTATACAAAACAGTTAACTGCAAATAGGAAACGTAGACAGCAACAAGCGAAAGAAAACATAAGAAATATAGGATTGAGAAAATCAAATAAGAGTAAAATTCCGTTTGATTTATTCAAAAAGATGCTCGATCCAAACGCTTAAATCGTATTTTTTACAAAAAAATAATTGTTTGATAGCCTTGTTCAAAAAAATTGCTCCTAACAAGGCTTTTTGTCATGCCATTCTATATTTTAATAGATTAAACATATTATCAATCTATTATACTTTTATAAATTAAGGACGTTTTTCACAACAAATCCACTACAAATTTAAACACGAATTGAACCTGTTTTTAAATCAGTAATTAAATAAGAAGAATTTTCTAATCCCTTGTGAGAGTAAGGCTTATTGAGCAAAAATAAATCCTAATGTATTTAATTGTTTTAATTTTTTTTAAAACAAGATTTATTAATAAAAAGTATCCTATATTGGGAATTTCTTTTTTTATAAACTTCTACATATCATCTCCAAGTTGATCTATGTATGAAAATAAAATTCTAAATTTCTCTTAATATGCAAATCTACAATATTTTAGTTACCCAACATATTTCCGAATAAACACACTATTTATGAGTGACTTTATTCGTTTATTTACCTGCATATCAGAATGATTGTTTACCTATTATCAATCCTAATTCTATCCAAGCATACGGTAACAATACTGATGTCTATGTAGTGCCAAAGTGATGCGAATATGATGTCTATGTAATGTATACATGATGAAATGCGGCATCAGTTCGGCATAAGTGCAAATTAAGGTTTATGTACATAAACACTAGCTTTATCCTACATACATAAAGAAAAAGAAAAACGAAGCTCTCCTGTTAAGGGTATCTTGATTCAGCTATGAATCAGATTCCGTTGACAGGCAGATTTTCATAAAACTACGTATGCGGGGCGGCGGCCATTCCCATTCCTCGCATATTGTCCTCGCTCAACATCGGCCCATTATTCGCCTTCCGCTCATCTCAATACATCTATATATCCCCCTATATCACAACCCCACGGCCTGTCTAGCCAGGCCCACATGTCTCCGCAGATCTCCGCAATATCCTGGCCCTGGAATCCCTCAAGCCCCCAAAGGGGTTCGACCGAGATACATGTAATTTCGGGCCATAGGCTGTATTTTATTTCCATTATCGGATTTCGGCGTAACAAAAAGGCTTATTACTGATAATGTTACGAATTACTTTTGATACAGTATTTTGTTACATCTAGTTCAACGATTATGATATTTCATATTTTCAAATACAAAACGTAACATAAACGTTCGTTTTTGTTACAAATATCACCGATAAACAACGTTTGGTAAAAAATGTATTGCTATGACCTAGTTTTACACGTATCTCGGCTGAACCCCCCAAAGCCCTCCTCGATCTAGAATCCCATATTGCTTGTTTGTATGGTTCTCGTATATAATTGCGGTACACAATTTTTAGGAAAAAGGAGTATATAAACATGACTTGGGAACTTTCCGTTGATGTTTTTCTTGCTGATCTATTAAAACATGGCCGTAAATCTTCCACCGTTAAACAATACCGCTACGATCTCACCCTTTTTACATCATGGATTCAGAGGCGCATCAAATTACCTCCAGAATCGTTTTTTCATTCTTTTGATACAAATGTATTAGAAAGATACTTAAAAGCTCTTAAAAAGGAACGTGGAGCGTCAATCTCTAATATCAAGCGTGTACGAGGTATTCTGATTAACTTTTTACAATTTCATGGCGCGGCCCAAGATTTAAAAAGTGATGTCTCCCCTCCTGGACTAACTTCTAAACACTTTGCATCGGATCAAGAAATAAAAAAGCTATTCCGCGTCATGCGTAGTTATAACGGATTAACTGACTACCAGGCGTCAGGAAGAAAGTTTATTCTAGAACGTAACCTTTTATTGATTCATTTCATGTTAGATTACGGACTATCCATCCAGGACATACTCACGCTTTCTATGCATGATGTACACTTTGGGACAAATACGATTACCCCAGGAGGGTTACACGCCCACAAACGATCTATTACCCTTTCAAAAGAGCATATAAAACTTGCCTTATCCTATTACAACAAGATTCCTAACCTTGTAAGACCGCGCCAACAAACGAGCGATCCTTTTTTTGTGGCGTTTGATTTTGGCCCGCAAACATTCCGATGGGACTATGAAAAAGATCAACCCGCCGCTTTAACTAGAATCGCTGTACAACGCATGTTACAGAAAGAAGCGAAACGCGCTGAAATTCATGTCACACCTACTTTGCTACGAAACCGTTTTATATTAAATGCCCTACAGAATGACATGAAACCTGTTGAAATTAAAGCATTTTTGGGATTAAAAAGCGTTGAGGCCCTTCATAGATACGTTCAATTTTTGCATAAACAGCCATAAAAAGAGTTTCAAGTAAGTAACAAAAGCCCTAGTTTTGATTGCACCAGGGTTTTTGTTATGCTGTTTTTTAACCCTAAAACAAATAAACCATGTGAAAATCAATAAAAGTCAATACAAGTGAATATAAATCAACACGTAAAACGCTTGTATTTTAATGTTTTTCATAGATTTTTACCAGCATTTTTGTATTGACTTGTATTAATTAGTGTTAATTTGTATGTAATTGTATTGACTTTTTAAGGTGTTTAGCATATAATGGAATTAAGTTAA
>NZ_JXIS01000153.1:0-13198 GCF_000836715.1 Bacillus sp. L_1B0_5
ACGAAGTGAAAGTGGGGGTAGTTCAAAGCTGGGTTTCATTATATAACGAGTATCAACATTTAGAGTTTTGATGTTTGGAAATTATGTGATTTCAAAAAAAGATGTACTGTTTTGAAGGTTTGTTTTTATTTTTGATTAAAGACAAATTAAAGACTGGTAGGGGAAAAAGTTTATAAAAGAGAAAGTCTCCTTGACTTGTTCTAAAAAGATGATTCTAAAAGTTATTTGTGTATAGAATAAGTAAGTCATGAATTCATCACCATTGGTGATAGTAAACAATCGGTTCAATATATTAGCAAGCAACTTGGTGGAATAGCTACAAGAAGGGTGGAATTATAAAATTGTTACAGCTCAGTATAATTCTAAAATATCAGATATAAATAGTGGAGTTTATACCTTATTTACTTTTCGGGTAGGATAAGTACAAAAAATAGGGGGTGTTTCTTTGGACGAAGCTCTTTTGACCGGGATAGTTTTTTCATAACTAGAACAAATAAATTAATAATCGCATATACTGTATTGTCGTTAAATCAAGGCATTATTTTCTCATAAAAAAGGAATCACATATTTTTTAGTGATTCCTTTTTTATACGGTATAAAGTCAATAATTTATTTAAAATATAACCGAAGAAATACAATCTTTGTGAATGGACGATTACATCATTCTAGGTATAGTAGGTTTATAATTTAGACTATAAAATTTAATGTGTCTGTTATTATTTTAGCCAAGAGGACTCCTTACTTAAGGAACTCACAGCAGGTATGAGTGAGTGGGAGTAATTCAAAGCATGCAATATTGTTTAATTTGGCTAACACATAGATTTATCATCTCTGTACTGGTGTAAGAATTATAATGCTTATACCAATCTATTGTATTTTCTAAAGTCTGTTGTAGGGACCATTTTGGCTGCCAATCAAGATTGAATTTTGCTTTGCTAATATCAAGGTTTAGTAAATTTGCTTCATGAAAATTTATTGGACCTATATTTTCTGCTGTCCAATTCCCGCCGCCCCAAATATCTAGTAAACTGGTCACTAATTTTTCTACTGGAACAATATTGCTAAGGGATGGTCCGAAGTTCCATGCTCCTGAATAAAGGATACCATTATTTATAATTTTTTCTGTAAGGAGTAAATACCCGCTTAAGGGTTCTAGTACATGTTGCCAGGGTCTAATAGCAGTAGGGTTTCTAATTATAATCTTTTTGTTTGACTCTAATGCTCGTATACAATCAGGAATAATTCTATCTATTGACCAGTCACCGCCACCAATTACATTACCAGCTCGAACGCTTGCAATTATTTTCTTGTGATGAGAAAAGTTTTCTTCTGGAAAGTAAGAATTTCGATAAGAAGAAATTAAAAGTTCGCAGCATCCTTTGCTTGAGCTATATATGTCATGACCGCCCATAGGGTCAATTTCACGATAACCCCAAGGCCATTCTTTATTTTCATAGCACTTGTCACTTGTCACCATAATTCCTATTTTAGCTGATTCATGTAATCGAATTGCCTCAAGTACATTCATAGTTCCTACAACGTTTACCTCGTATGTTTCTCTAGGATATTCATATGAATACTTAACTAGAGGTTGGGCAGCTAAATGGAATACAATTTCAGGTTTATAATCTGTAAAAACCTTATTTAATTTATTAAAATCTCTAATGTCTCCACGGATATCAATTATATTATTTTGAAGGTTAGTAATGTTAAAGTTATCATTTTTAGTTTTAGGATCCAACGAATATCCAATTACAGTAGCACCTAATTCATTTAACCATAGGGATAACCAAGAACCTTTAAAACCAGTATGTCCAGTAATTAAAATTGTCTTTCCGTAAAAAGCATCGTTAAAGTTTTGGTTTAACAATTAGTCCACCTCCTTTAGTACCCTATTTTTAGGGGGTTAGGTATAAATGTTTATTATTTTTATACCAATTAACTGTTTTTATAATTCCTTCTTCAATATTAATTTTAGGTTCCCAGGAAAGAGAGTTTTTTATTTTTTGGACATCTGCTTCAGGAACCCATCTTTCATTTGTTCTAGAGGAAATTGCACCGTAATTTGGTCTGGAATTAGTTTTCAAATGTTTGAATAATAATTCTACATAATGTTTTAAGGGGTGAATAGTGCCGCTCCCAATATTGAAAATTTCATTTTGTACAGTAGTATTTTCTACTGCTAGGATACAGGCATCTATTATATTTTCTATATAACAATAATCTCTTAATTGATTACATAAAGTTAAATTTACTTCTTTGTTTTGTAATACTTGCAAGATTATATAGCTAAAAATTTTATGTGGCTCCTCGCCTTCTCCGAATATGCCAAAAGGTCTTAATGTTATAAGATTAATGCTGTTTTCGCTAGCAATTTGATGGGCGAGTATAGTAGCAGCAGCTTTGGTACTTCCATAGATATCTACAGGGTTTAGTAACATATTTTCATGAATAGGTTCCATCTTGTTACCGTATTCAGAACTACTCCCAAAATTGATGATTTTTTTACAATTCACAAATTTTGCTGCTTGAATAATGTTACAAGTCCCTAAAATATTTGTTTCTATAGCGTGGATGTAATCTGTATGAGCAGAATTTACACCATAGGCTGCTAGGTGAAAGATATAATCGGGATTAATTTTCTTTATTGCATCTTGAACTTGCTTTTTATCTCGTATATCTATTTCATAGGTTTCAATATATTTTAGAATATCCTTTAGTCTCCAAGAGTTTGATGGTGTTCTTATAAAAAGAACAATTCTTGCTTGTAAATTTAAAAGTCTTCGTGCCAAGTGAGAACCAATAAAACCGTATCCACCAGTAATAAGGAAAGTTTTATTTTTAAATGAAGTAATCATAGTGATAATCTATCCTTTATTAAGATGTATTTTTAAACAAGGAAAGTATCAGTCTTAATTTTGATGAGGGGAGGAGTATTTAAAATAATTTTTTATTGTTGTTGTATCAATTTGGTCAGTAAATAAAGAGGAGGGAAATTTTTGAAAAGTATTATGAAGGGTATGACATGTCTTATTCAATTGTTCAATATAAGGAATGTATATATAATCTAAAACTGCTGGAGGTAATTCTAAAGTTTCTTGTTTCCATAAATCGAACTCATTTGGATTAATAATTTGCATACTTCCAAAATGAAAAGCAATTAATTCATCTTGATCAATAAAAACTTTGTTATCTGTTTTGGATATAGAACTGCTATTTAAAATGACATTCCAAGGTGCTGCATCAATACCTTTATGAGTCATGATTTTTATATTAGAAAAGATGTTAGGGATATGATTTAAATATTTTTGGTCACCCCATCTATTCATTTCAACATCATAATGATTATTGCAATATTCTAGGCATTTATCTTTCCACCATGTTAAAATCTCTTTACTATTTTGATCGTTTTTGAAGCCTATTAAACCAGCTTGATATATACCGTGTATGTTTTCAATTTCAGTAGAGCTTCTTTGAGGGCAAAGGAATACAGAGTATTTCCACCATTCATCAAGAATGATATTAGGTGCTGTAAAGAAATACATATCAGCATCACAATATATAATGTGATCAACTTCCGGATAAAGACTCAGGACATGTAGACATAGGGGGGCTTTTAATGTCCAACAATATTCTTGTAAACTTCTATCATTTTTTATACTGAGGAGTTCATGATTTTCAATATCTTTTACCGGAATTAGTATGGCGTGCTTTAATTTTAATTTCTTTAATATTTGATAAGTTAAATCATCCATACAACAGATCCATACAGTAAATTTGGCGTTGAAATTTTCTAAGGAATAATAAGAGGTCAATCCTTGAATTAATCGTTCTTTACTTATAATCATTGAAAAATTCATAAAATGATTGGATTGATTCATTTTTCTTCTTAATTGTGAATCTTTATATAAGGTTTGAGCTTTATTTATATCTTTTTTACTTAAAAATTGTTTAGTATCTTTATTGAATTTATCTTTTAATTGATTTAAAACAAATTGAATTCTTTCTAAATACGGAGTGTAAATATGGTTTAATATATTATTGGGTATTGAAATTGCCCCCAAAGACCAAAGATCAAAATCATTTTCAGTAAAGATAGTAATACATGCAAAATGGTAAACAACTAATTTGTCGTTTTCAATAAATATATCGTTTTTAGTCTTGTCAATTTTATAATCGTTATTATATATACAGTTCCAAGGTGCAGCATTTATACCTAAGTTATTTGAAATTTTTACTTTTGGAAAATATATAGGAATATAATCTAAATACTTTTGGTCTCCAAATTTCCCCTCCTCAGCCTCGGCACTGCACCAATCTAGACATTTATTTTTCCACCATCTTACACTTTTTAGTCCATAGAGATCATTCTTAAATCCAATTAGACCAGCCTGATATTTTCCATACATTTTTTCTACCCAATCACGATCTCTTTGGGGGGTAAGAAAAATAGAGTATTCACCCCATTCCTCAAAAATAATATTAGGATCAGAGAAAAAGCATAAATCACCATCACAATATAGAATAGATGGTAAATCATAATTGACCAATAAATATTCTATTAAGACAGATTTTAAAGTCCAACAATATTCATTTACTTTTCTTTTTCTCTTAATTGCTTTTAGTTCACTATCTTCTAATTCTTCAACTTGTAAAAGGTTTACATTAATTAAATTCATTTCTTTTAATAGTGAATATGCAAAAGGGTCTATACAACAAATCCACAATGTGAATTTTTCTGAGTACTGCATTAATGATTGCTGTAAAGCAATGATTTTCAAGACATATTCACTACCTACAATGACACAGAAATGATTATTTAGATCATGTTGTTGATTATAGAATTGGGGATTAATTCTTTTTTGAGTATTTTTTTTGGAAAGATTTGAAGCTTTAATTCCTGTTGAAAGCGGGTTAACTATTTTCTCATTAGAGGGGATATACAATCGAGGTAAACTTATTTTTTTATCATTAGAGTTCAACGCTTATTCAGTCCTCTCCACTAAAATTTATTAGGATTCCAACTTTCATCTACAGTTTTTAAATCTTTAGGTGTATCGACACTAGCCCAAAAGTCATTGTGTTCATAGACTGCGAGCTCATTGTCTTTTATTAAATTGCGAAGAGGATCTTCTTCTAGAACACAATCATCACTATTACCTAAATAATCAAATATTTCTTTGTTAAATACAAAAAAACCGCCATTAATTACTTCATCAAGTAATGGTTTTTCTTTAAAATCAATAGCAATTCCATCTTCGACCGCCAACAGACCATATTGACTATTTTTTTTAATTCCAGTTAATGTAGCAATCTTTCCTTTTTCTTTATGGAATGATATGAGTTGATCAATATCTATATTGGCTAATCCGTCACCATAAGTTAATAAAAAGGTTTCATCTTGTACAAAGGATTCAAGTTTTTTTAGTCTTGATCCGGTCATTGTATCAATTCCTGTATCTATAAAGTGTATATTCCAATTTTCTAATTCCTGAAGTAGCGTATATCGACTGGTTTTACAATTTAAACTAAAGTCGTTTTCTTTCCAGCTAAAGTCCATAAAATATTCTTTAATTTTCTCACCTTTATATCCTAAGGGCAAAATGAAATCAGAATGTCCATATTTTCTATACCAATTCATTATATGCAAGAGGAGAGGCTTTCCTTGAACTCGAACTAATGGTTTGGGAATGTCCTCTAAAATTCCTTGCATCCGGAGCCCTTTTCCACCACACAAAATTATGACTTTCATAGATTTATTTCCTTCCTCTCTATATATTTTACTAATTTAAACTATGTAGTTTGTTTGATAAATGTATACACGGTTGTACCATAATGACAATCAACTAAAAAATATATGTTAGATTTATAGTTAAAATGCTGATTAAACGTGAAGAATACGCACTGTAGTTTCTCATCAATTTTATGTAAATTAGATTATTTTAAAATCAATTCTTTAGTTTATTTAATACTAATGAAAGAAATTGCTTGTTCGTAAGATAAAAGAAGGGGAGGGAAATCAAGAGAATTGAAGAAGCTTATAATTAAAAATCTAAGAAGATAAAATTATACTGAAAATAAGATGAAGTATGGATGTAAGTAGTCGTTAACATATTAAATAGGAAGAACATGCTGATTGTAAAAATGATTTTAAAGAAATTAGCAAAAGAATAGCGAAGGAAATTAACTATTTAAAGGAAAAGTAAACAAATATTCCATTTTACAGCCCTTCCCGAACGAGAAAGCCCCTCGCCTTTAGGCATGGGATGAAAGTGAGGTTGGATAAGGAGTGCACTAAAAACCGCAAGGTTTGTGGCACTCTAAGTATCCAAAATGTTGGTATCTTTTATTTTTTCATCTTTCATGTTGCGGTTTTGTTATCCAACTGAAACGATGCGAACATGATGAATAATTATAGAAGAAGCAAAACAACCGTGTCATTAATTAACTATCATTTTGTGTTTTGCCCGCGATACAGAAGAAAGATTTTTCTTAACAAAAAAGTAGAAGAACGTTTCAAGGAGTTGGTTCAAGAAATATGTAGAAAATTGGATATTTCTATTGTTGCAATGGAATGCGACAAAGACCATGTTCACTTGTTCTTAAATACACCACCAACACTTAGTCCTGCTGATACAATGGCAAAAATTAAAGGAGTGACATCAAAACGTTTGAGAGAAGAGTTTCCTCATCTTCAACACTTGCCGAGCCTATGGACGCGTTCTTATTTTGTTTCTACTGCTGGAAATGTATCAAGTGAGACAATAAAACATTATGTTGAAAATCAAAAAACGAGGGGGTGAAACTTGTGCCACAAACCATCACAGTTAAAGTTAAATTGCTTCCAACAAAACAACAAATCATGCTATTGGAACAAAGTAGCCACGAGTATATAAAAGTCATTAATGCCCTTGTATCTGAAATGGTTGAATCAAAGAAAAGCACGAAGAAAAGTACAAAGGATATTGAAGCCAATATCCCAAGTGCGGTGAAAAATCAAGCAATTAAAGATGCGAAAAGTGTGTTTTCTACAAAGGTGAAAAAGAGTAAATACAAAATCGTTCCGATTCTAAAAAGACCTGTTTGTGTATGGAATAACCAAAACTATTCATCTGACTTCACGCACATTTCAATTCCGTTTATGGTAAACGGAAAGTCAACTCGTTTAAAGGTTCGCGCTTTATTAATAGACAAATATAATCGCAATTTTGAATTGTTGAAGCACAAGTTAGGTACACTCCGTATCACGAAGAAATCTGCTAAATGGATTGCTCAAATATCTGTCACGATTCCTACAAACGAAAAAACGGGAACAAAGATTTTAGGAGTAGACTTAGGTCTTAAAGTTCCTGCGGTAGCCATCACAGATGATGATAAAGTTCGTTTCTTCGGGAACGGTAGGCAAAACAAATTTATGAAACGTAAGTTTCGCAGTGTTCGCAAGAAGTTAGGAGAAGCTAAGAAACTGAATGCCCTTCGTCAACTTGATGATAAAGAACAAAGATGGATGCAAGACCAAGATCACAAAGTAAGTCGTGTAATCGTTGATTTTGCAACGGATAATAATATTTCTGTCATTCGATTAGAGCAACTAACAAACATTAGACAGACGGCACGAACAAGCCGTAAAAACGAAAAAAATCTACACACTTGGTCATTCCATCGTTTAGCACAATTCATCGAGTACAAAGCGACATTAGTTGGCATAAAGGTCGAATATGTGAACCCTTCTTATACAAGTCAAACATGTCCGAAATGTTCTGAAAAGAACAAGGCGCAAGACAGGAAATACAAATGCCAATGTGGGTTTGAGAAACATCGTGATATCGTTGGGGCGATGAATATTCGCTACGCAACTGTGGTTGGCGGTAATAGTCAATCAGCCTAAGAACCTATATGGTCTGTCTTAGGAGGGGTGATGGCACACCCTCATCTTGAAGGCTGTTCAAAACAGAAATGGACTGCGAATGCTTAGTCATTCAAGAATCCCATCCGTTACACCGTAAGGTGTAGGACCTGCTGGGAGTGTCAAATGCTATAAATTTAAAAAAGAGCACTGTATAAAGGTGCTCTAGCGATTGAATTAAATTTGTAAAGAACCATTTATTCAATAAAGAAGGACTTATGAATTATTATATGAACGGTTTATTAATTAAGTGTGTATCAATTAAATGGGAATTGTATTTCTCTACACCTATTTTAATTTACCCGCAAAATCATGTTAAAAGTAAGAAGGAAATTATTAAGCTAACGTTATTTTGCTTAAAATATAATCCCAATCGGAATTATCACCTTCCCATCTATCCTGATAACGAGGGAGTTCAATTGAACAAACCTTCGATATTCCCCAATTTTGTACAACAATATTAGATATCCCCTCCTTAAAATTAACAATAAGAATATTAAAATCCTTATTTGTAATTTCGGATAACACGTTTTGTAATTCAACTGCTTCATCTCGATTTCCCCAAATCCTAATGAATAAAATCGATTCACTGCTATTTATTTTTTCAAGGAATCGATTAATTCTAGTTCCTAATTTAGATTTAAAAGAAGGATAGGTTGATTTCCAATCCTTTTCTGAGTTAATAGGAAAGTCATGCATTGAAAAACAATTATAATAAGTGTCCTTTATACAGTAGGTAATTCTTTCTGCCCATTTAGTTTGATTATCAAATTCTGATTCAATAAGACCGTAACTTTCTGAACCTTCTATGACCATATTTTCTAACTTCATAAATTTTTCAAATCGATTTTGAAGTAACCTGTTTACATCTGAAAGTGATGGATAATAAAACCAATCTAAAGGTCCAGAAAATGTTCTTAAATGGTGCCTTTTGATTTGGTTGGTGACTTGACACAACCCTCCTAAACTTACAATTAAGCCATAGGATTTTTGTATATCTTCTAGATTCATCCTTATCATCCTTTTTAAAAATAATTTAAATTATGTGTTCAGTATATGATGCAATAACATATTGATGTGGACCTATATATCAAAGTACATTGAGCTAAGACCATCGTATAAACTTAAAAAATTAAAATTCCTAAGTTAAGAGCTTCTATCTTTGACGTTATATCATGGAGTTGCTATTGGAATGAAAGCTGGTAGGGATATCGCACCAGAGTTATATACTATCCAGTAACTTAAATTAAAAACCAGTCCTGGATTACTGTAGTAAAATTGTTGTCTTTTTAAAAGAATCCTTAGATAAAAAAGAAAACTCTATTGGTTAGCATTTGACTAGTAGAGTTTTCTTAGAAGTAGTATCTTTTAGATAATAATTATTAATGAGAAAACTTCTAATGAGAAATGCTTTTAAATATAAGAAGGGTACTATTCTAAGTATTTTTCGACAAAGTGAGAGGGATATGAAGAAATAGGGGGGCCTATTTTAAAGTAGGATAAATTACTTTTTGAAATTGGTATACAGTTCTTTAATAAATAAAGTTTTTGCAATATGTCTTTATCTATAGGATGAAGCATGGAATCTGTCATTATGAAATAATTGTGATGATAGATAAATACTTTGCCTTCCGGAAGGATGGTGTAATTAGATAAATTTGGATATATAGGTGGTCCATCTAAAAATGGATCTAAACTACGTTGTGAAACTTTAATAATATCTTGAATTGAAAATTTAAATTTGCGAAATGCTATAGTGTTAATAAATGGACGTTTTTGATTATTTTCTATATAAAATAATTCTCCTTTTTCATTTTGCACAACCCGTAGATTTGGTATTGATGTTGTAAGGCTTATGGGTGGTCCTTCTGTATATTTGTAGATAAATGGATCGGGAATTAAGACAATTTCATTTTGATTATATTTGAAGTAGGAAAGCATTTCTTTTGAAATGAGCCTACGTTTAAAATTATCAATTAAAAATACTTCACCCTGTGAATTACTGAACAAAATACCATTTAAATCTTTTGAAGGGAGGTTAGCGTACAAGTTTTGGAAAGAGAATGGTGTTTTAAAAGTAATATCAAGCACTTTGTTAATGGGATAAAAAGGTTGGAATGTATTTAGGCGTTTCCAAAACATCGCATCTCCAACAAACCAATATAAAGGGTTTGTATCCCAATATTCACGGTACTTTTCATAGACTTTTACTAATATTCTTTTAGTATGCATAACTGAACAGTGATCTACAACATTAGCAGCTGTATATAAAATTTTCGAAGCTTCTCTCACAAATTCATTTGTAGGTTGTAAGTTATAATCAACATGTTTTACGTATTGGGAAGAGTACACTACATCAATTTCAGGATGTTTCTCTAAGAAAGATAACATTTCAGCTAATCTGTTTGGAAGGTATATAGTATCATCCGTTAGATAGCAAATATAATCCCCACATGTTAATGGAAGTGCCTCATTGATAAGTGTTGCATATCTTGTAGTTTTATATCGTTCACCATCTTGTATAAAACTATTCTTATAAGTCATTCGAGGATCCTCTAGATAATTTTTTATGACATTTATAGTTTCTGGACAGGAATTATCATCCATAATAAAAAGTTCCCATTCTTTATAAGTTTGCTTTAGAACACTTTCAATAACTTGATTAATTAATGACGGCTTATTATAACTAGTAAGGATAATTGATATTTTGGGTTGCAAATACTTCACCTCTATTGAGAATATTGAATGTGTTTTTTCTAGTGAAATATAATAATTAAAGCTTTATCAACACTTTCTTTTAAATAGTTTATTACTTTTTCATAGATATGGTATGGACTATAGTGGAGAAAAAAGGATATAGGTGAATATAAATAACGCTATTAATTTTTTATAGGTAAAGAAATCTTTTTTAAAATTATCGGAACGGTTTGTCCTTTCTATTTATATAATAACGTAACTGTTTTTGTATTTATTGATAAGGAGGAGAGGGATATTTGCCTAAAATTTCAGTTATAATGACAAGTTACAATAAGCCTGCGTTTGTTGAAAAATCGATATTAAGTGTATTAAACCAAACTTTTCAAGATTTTGAGCTTTTTATAATGGATGATAATTCAGATGAAATAACCCAGAAGGTTATTCAACCATTTATAAATAAGGAAAATGTACATTTTTATAAAAGTAATGTAGCTCATATTTCTGAAAGGACAAAAAAAGTCAGATATGCGGCTTTAATTAATGAAGCACTTAAGCATGCTAAAGGGGAATATATAACTTATATTACAGATGATAATCAATATGAAGAAGAACGCTTGAAAAAGATGTCTAGTTATCTTGATGAGAATGAAGATGTTCAAATTATTTACTCTGCATCAAAAACGATTCATATAGATGAATCAGATATGCCTATTAAAACTGTTGAAAGACCTGCCAAAAAAATTACAAATAATGCTCCATGTACCATTGATCATTGTTCTATTATGCATAGAGCATCTGTTTTACCAATTCTTGAAAAAAGGTGGAATTCTTACTGGGATGAAGATCCTCAGTTTTACCGGATAGGAGATGCACGTTTCTTTTGGAGATTAAATCACTATTGGGATTTTTATCCCTTAGATGAAATTTTAGATATTAATTATATTACTCCTCATTCAATACATGCACAGTTATTTGCAGAAGAAAAAAATGAATTTGTGCAATTATTACCACCACAAAGAACATGCAAAGAATTAAGAGAAGATCTAAGAAAAAAAAGAGGGTGAAAAATTGAGTGACATTTATTTGAAAAATTACTGGCTATTAAATCTAGAGTATATAAATATTTTTTCAGGGTTAAAGCATTATAACATTCCTTTGCCATTACTGAGTAATTTTTATCAATATTTAGATGAAGATATAAAAAATAAAATGAAAGATGATAATTTTTACAAGCAATTGTCAATTGAGCCAATAGCGGAAACACAGTTACAGTTGGATTTTGAAAAAATAATTTCTGCATTTCAATCAAAAATAAAAAGAAAAAATAAAAATGGAACAATCCTGCTAAATTCAGATTATCTCCGTTTTTCAGTAAGTAATTTTACCCACTTTCATCCAAATCAAACTAAGATATTAACAAGATCAAAAAAAACAGAACTTTATGGTCTTCCTACAGTTTGTGCACCAGATTATATAAATAAATCCTCTAATAACGCAAATGTTTATATAGAAAAAGCTAAAGAAATCTTTTTAAGGTTTAATAAACACCCACTACTATCAAACACGTTTTTTCAAAAAAAATTACTCAGCGACCTTCCTATCATGATTGAGAAACTTAATATGGCTCATTTTATTTTTAAAGAACAAGATATATCTGGTGTGATTGTTGGTACTACGGAAGATATAACAAGTAGAGCTCTTACTTTTCTTTCAAGTAGTGAGGGTATACCAAGTTATTGCTTGCAGCATGGCGCAATAATGGGAGAGGAAGCATACTTTCCGGTTTTCGCAACAAAACAGGTCGTATATGGGAAATATGAAGAAGGTTGGTACCTTCAAAAAGGGGTCACTGAATCTCAAATTGAAATATTAGGGCACCCCAGATATGATGAGATCTTTGATAGAGTATATATGGATGAAAAGAATTTTTTTAATAAATTAAAAATAGACACCTCTACAAAAGTGGTTTTTATTGCAACCCAGCCATTTAAAACTTCATTTTATACCGAACTGACAGAAAAGCTAGTAAAAGACAAAAATATTACGGTTATTATAAAGCCTCATCCTTGGGAAAAAGGGCGCAACCTAGTAGGAGAATATATTAAGTTAAGTAACACATATCCAAATGTTAAATATATAACAAATGAAGTGAACATGTATGATGTTATTTTACATGCGAATCTTGTGGTTATCTCAAATTCAACAGTAGGATTAGAGGCAATGTTATTAGACAAACCTGTAGTTGTTTATAAATCTTTATTAGAGGAAAGGGATTATAAATATTACGATACGCTAGATTGGCTTGTAAACCATTCTATGGAGGATGTGACTAGTACGATTAAAAAGGTTCTACATGATCCTTTACAATCTAATTTAGCAAAAGAATTAAGAAAAAAATTTATTAATGAAAACTATCCGCAAGAAGCATGTACAAAAAGATTAATAAATTTAATTCAAGGTGAAAAAGATTAAACTCCTCACCATTTTTGAACTACTCACCACTTAACGTCCTAACGGACTGTTTGAAGTGGGAGATTCCTGCAAACACCGATGTATTCACCAGTTATATTAGCAGGCTCTACCCGCAGTCCCTAC
>NZ_JXIS01000154.1:0-20499 GCF_000836715.1 Bacillus sp. L_1B0_5
TATTAGTTGAACCAATCGGGCTTTTACGGGCAGTTGATCCCCCACCTAACTTCTTTGCTTCCGCTGAAGTTTGAGGCGGGGATCTTACTGCCCGTTAATGCGGAATAAAAGAAATGTCATTGAATCCATTTGTTCTCTCCCTTTTAAAACAATTGCTAGAATAGAATATATAAGTTCATTCGCTACTTAGCAAAATATTGTCTCTAAAACCTCATACTTTACTAATGTTTCTTCAATACAATTTTGCCAAGAGCACGTTCTGACTCACTTATGTGGTGTGCTTTTTTTACGCCTTCTACATGTAAAGGCAACACATGTGTTACAACAGGTTTAATCTTCCCGCCCTCAATTAATTCTGTAATAAGAGAAAGTTCATATCCGTTAGGTTCAGTAAATATATGGTCACTCTGAATATTTTTCTCTCTTGCTATTTCAGTTTGCGGAATTTCCATACCTTTCGGACCATAGATAGACGCTAACTTTCCATTTGGTGCAAGTACTTTATAACTATCCTTTAGTACATCCTCGCCTAACACATCAAATACAATATTGTAATTATGCAAAAGCAAAGAAAAATCTTCTGTTTTGTAATCAATGACAGTATCAGCGCCTAAATCCTTTACAAACTGTATGTTTTTCGTACTAGTCGTAGTTGCAACATGTGCACCGAAGCTTTTTGCTAGCTGAATAGCAAACGTACCAATCCCGCCAGATCCAGCATGAATTAAAACCTTATTACCCTTTTGAACATTAGCGAATTTCACTAAACTTTGCCAACTTGTCAAACCTACTAGAGGGATTGATGCTGCTTCCTCAAAAGATAGATTTCTCGGTTTTTTCGCTACATACTTCTCATCTACAGCCACGTACTCTGCATAAGTACCATTTCGTTCAATATCTGGACGACTATATACTTCATCCCCCACTTTAAATGCTGTTACGTTTTTTCCTATAGCAGCAACTACACCTGCAACATCCCATCCTAAAACGAGCGGGAAGTCATAAGAAATTACGTCTTGAAGTAAACCCTCACGTATTTTCCAATCCACAGGATTTACACCAGCTGCATATACTTCAATCAGTATATCGTTGTCTCCCAATAGCGGTTTCTGCATTTCAATCTCTTGTAGTACACTTTTATCTCCATATTGCATAAGTCCTATTGCTTTCATTCTTTACACTCCTTTACAATGCTGGGAAATGAGGTAGTACTTCTTCTCCTAGCTCATCCAATACTTCGTCAGCTGGACGTTGACCATCAAATAGAGCAAGGAATAAATGATTCACACCAATACTTTTATATATATCAAGTAATTCAATTAGTGCCTTACGCCCTGTACGGTAACCTAAACGGATCGGTGTAGGACGTTCATTTGGATCTTCAGATAAATCTAAATGCATCGGTTGTATAAATGGTTTGAATACATCTGGATGATAATCCTCTACTAGTTCTCTCCATTGTCCAATTGCTCCCGCTTGATGTACTGGACTACGTGGATAATACATCCATCCATCTCCATGTTCAGCGAACCAGTCCATATTTTGCTGACTAAAACCTGTAATAAAGGTTGGAATATGCTTAGACGGTTTTGGAACTAAATTCGCACCATGAACTTCTCCTAGTGTCGACTGGATAGACGGGAAGTTTTTATACAAAATTTCTTCCAAGTAAGCAAACGCTTCTCTAAACTTTTCACCTCGTGTTTCATGACTAACACCTAACGCCTTGAAATCAGCACGTCTGTCACCGGATGAAACGCCAAGCATAATTCTTTCTGGAAATAGTTGATCCAATGTAGCAATTTCTTTCGCCACACGCAATGGATGACGAAGTGACAATACAGTTGCCGACGTTCCAAATGCGATTTTCTCTGTTTTGCTTGCTAAATATGTCAAATAAATCATCATATCGTAAATTTGACCTGTTGCAGGATCACCAAAGTCAGGGTCTTGCAGCAATACATCGCGAAGCCATACACCTGTAAAACCGTATTGTTCCGCTTTTTGTACTAACTCTACTTGTTTTTCCATCGTTGGAGCATGAAACTGATAATTTTCAATCGGAATGTGAACTCCTAATGTAAGTTGATCTTTCGCAAACATACGATTATATCCAAAATGATTCGCAAACTTTTCCATGTGTTTCACTCACTTTCCTTCATTCATATAAATCTATACTTTTCTTTACTCTTAATATTTCTTTTCAAATTTCATAGACAATGCTGTAACACCACACTGTTGCCGATTGTAATCGTTATAACTTTCTTTGTGCTACGAGTGTTATTATAAATCGGCCATAACATGAATAACAGTACGTACTTTAAAGTGATGTAGGCACTTTTAAGTACCTATACTAAGTGAGTAATAATAAATCATGCTGCAAAAATAACATCTACCCTTTCTTCAAAAAGCTTTACAGTAGTTTTTAGAAGTACGTTACATTATTTCATTTCATGCACTTTCCTCTTCTTTATATAAAATTCTCACTAACCAAATTCAAAATATTATACTTATTTTTCGTACTTTGCTATGCTATAACCACAAACAGGAGGTATAAACTATGAAAGCACAAATTATCCATTCTTTTGGGGATTCATCTGTATTTCAATTAGAAGAAGTTTCAAAACCAAAACTTTTACCAGGTCATGTTCTAATCGATGTAAAAGCAACAAGTGTAAATCCAATCGATACAAAAATGCGTAGTGGCGCTGTTTCAGCAGTCGCTCCTGAGTTTCCAGCTATATTACACGGCGATGTAGCTGGTATTGTTATTGAAGTAGGAGAAGGTGTTTCGAAATTCAAATCAGGGGATGAAGTATACGGATGTGCCGGAGGTTTTAAAGAAACTGGAGGTGCACTTGCAGAATTTATGCTTGCTGATGCACGATTAATTGCTCACAAACCTAAAAATTTAACAATGGAAGCAGCAGCTGCTCTACCATTAGTTGCAATTACAGCTTGGGAATCTTTATTTGATCGTGCAAATATTAAACCTGGTCAAAATGTTCTCATTCATGGAGCTACTGGTGGCGTAGGACACGTAGCCATTCAACTAGCTAAATGGGCAGGCGCTAAAGTTTTTACAACCGCTTCTCAGCAAAGCAAAATAGACATCGCCCATCGTCTAGGAGCCGACATAGCTATTAATTATAAAGAAGAATCTGTTCAAGAATATGTAAAAAAACATACGAACGGAAACGGATTTGAAGTTATATTTGATACAGTAGGCGGCAAGAATCTCGATCATTCTTTTGAAGCTGCTGCGGTCAATGGAACCGTCGTAACAATCGCTGCTCGTTCAACCCATGACCTCTCTCCTTTACACGCAAAAGGACTCTCTCTGCACGTTACTTTTATGGCGTTAAAAATATTACATACAGATAAACGTGACGCTTGCGGGGAAATTTTAACTAAACTAACGCAAATAGTAGAAGAAGGACACCTTCGACCATTGCTAGATTCTAAAACTTTTACGTTTGATGAAGTTGCACAAGCACATGAATATTTGGAGTCAAATAAAGCAATTGGGAAAATAGTGTTGAAAAACGTTTGGTAACTTTCACTAAATAATACAAATAACAGCGGGATTGCTTCGCCTTATCTTTGTCTTAAGAGGCGTGCCACAACCTTAAAAGCTTTCCATCCTTTACAACAAGTAAAAAATAACAGCCGAATTTTTCTTATAGTAGAAAATTCGGCTGTTTGCATGTCGCAATTTACTTTTGTATATTTCCATTAATAGATAAAATACAACTCATTTGCCTTACCATCTTTACCTTCAACAGAATATTATGTTGTTTTTAATTTTTTAAAACACACTACGTACTAATCCCCCGTCTATTCGCAACGCGGAACCATTAATTGCTGAAGAAAGTGGGCTGCTTAAGAAAGTGACAAGATTGGCAATTTCTTCTGGTCGAATAAGTCTTTGAATAATAGAGGTTGGTCGATTCTCTTTCATAAATCGCTTCTCAGCTTCTTCTATTGTCAATTGATCATTAGGATAAAGACTATTTAACATAGTCTCCACTCCTTCCGTTAAAGTCGAACCAGGCATTATAGTATTAACAGTCACATTCGTTCCTGTCGTCAGCTCAGCTAAACTGCGAGAAAGTGAGAGTTGCATCGTTTTAGTCGCACTATAGTGAGCCATTTCTTGAGATGGCATAATAGCTGCTTCGCTAGCAATAAAGATGACTCTTCCTTCTTTTCTTTCAATCATTTGTTTTAAATACGAGCGAGTAAGTCGAACACCACTCATAATATTGACTTCAAACAATTTAAACCAATCTTCATCAGGAATATCAAAATATTCTACAGGTTCAAAAATTCCTAAGTTATTAATAAGAATGTCTACTTCAGGGTACTTTTCAATCACATTTTGGCACCCTTTTTCTGTTCCTAAATCAGCTACTACGGGTTGAAGGATAGCATCAGGATACTGCGCTCGAATTTCTTTTATCGTTTGATTAACATTTTCTTCACGGCGTCCATTAATAAGTACAGTAGCTCCTTCCGCTACTAAAGAAGTGGCAATTGCTTTTCCAATCCCTGCCGTAGATCCAGTAACCAGTGCTGTTTTTCCTTTTAATTGCGTATGCATATAGATTCCTCCAAATTCATGTGCTAAATGATTGACTTACGTTGGAATAAATAATTACGTTTATATTGTGGTGCACTTCTCTTATCTTTAACAGAAAATAAGCAAATCCACACTTGTTTCGAAAGAGTATAAAGTGAAACTTGAATCAGTGGGGGTCTTACTGCCCGGCAAATAGCGGGATAAACGAAAATTATGTAGCTATGGGACTCTGTACTGAATTAAAAATCGAAATTATCATCATTTAGATCTACTCGATAATTCTGATTCTAATCATTGTAATGTTAAAAAATCACATCAACAGCAGAGTAAAGCTAAAACCAACTAGTAAATACCATTATGATATATATTAACTAGAAAGAAAATTACGCACTTTAAAGTTCCATAGGAACAAAAAAGTGCCCTATTTACTATAATTTCTAACTTTTTATATTTACTAACGTAGTATCCTTTTCCATCATAGAAAAGAGTGTAAAATCACACATTCTTACATACAGTTATAAGATTATTTTTATTCTAATTAACTAAAAACCATATAACACATTTGTAAAATAAAATTCTAAAAAAACCTTGCAGAAAAATTCTACAAGGTTTTTGCCTATACACACAAATTAATCACTATATTAAAATAAAAGGGTTTATAATTCATCAAAATAATATTAAATATAAGCTGCTTTAAAGGCTTGTTGGACAGCTTGTACTTCTAATGAGTCTTTACCATATAAGTTCGTTGCTACACGAATACAAGCTTCTTTTAATTCTTTAAAGTTAGAAGTCATATTTAATTCATCCGTATTTGCATAATAGAAAATATCAAACATTTTATCTTCTCCAATGCCATGTACGTTTACTCCATTATGGTTTCCACCACTAGCAATCAAGTAAGCTACTTTATTAATAATGCTAGAGTTCGTGTGTACACCACCATGATCGTGGTCAGCATCGATAGGTAAGTTATTATAATGTCTATAGTCCTCCGGATATCTAGAAGAGATAGATGATGGGTTTTTCATATCTCTAAAAATACGACCTGATTGTTCTCCCATTGTCCAATTGAACTTTCCGTTATTGGCATACTTTTCAACTGCTACTCCTAAAATATCAGATAGAGCCTCATTAATGGCACCAGCTTCTCCTGCGTACTCAAGTCCAGACTCATTTCTTGTAACCGCGTGTGTAAATTCATGTCCTGCCACATCAAATGCTCTAACAATTGGATCTCCGTATACTAGCATAGCTCCATTACTAAATGCATTGAACCACTGCTTAGGATTTCCTTTATTCGTACCATTTGTGTTCCAACCATGAACGACAGAAATTACTTTTTGCCCATTATTATCAAAGCTGTTACGGCCATATTTTTCTTGATAAAAATCATATACTTTTGTTGCTAAATAATGGGCACTAACTGCTTTAGGATCTGTAAAATTTGTAGAATTACTTGTTACTAAATCATCGAGATACCCCCATACATTTCTTCTATAATTATTATAATCTTTATAATTAGCAGTATATGTTTCAATTCCCTTACCACGAGAATAATCTGCAAGCATGTACGTTCCATCACTTCGCTGTGTAATTCCAAACGTACGATTAATGCCTAAGTCATCTTTTCCTGTACCTGTTAATTTTGAAGGATCTTGTGATTTATTTGCTGTCGCAGATTGGACAATACTACTATCTACTTGTATACCCAATTTTTGAACGAGTTCTTTTAATAGATTTCCACCAAAAGCATCAATTAATACTGTACCAGATACATATTCAGGTGTAGATGCACTAAAAGTAATTTGATATGCGTTTGTAGCTTTATTTGTATTTTCATCTACATATACCACTTGTTTAATTTCTGGTTCTTCAATAAATGTGAGATCATTTCCATAGATGTTGAAAAGCTGTTTCTTTGCATCCTCTTCTGATAAAGTAATAGGTTGTTTCAAATCTTCCTGTTGTTGTAGATCTTGGGCACTATCCCCCGAAACGCTCGTAAGTACACCATCATCATTAATATGTGCTGTTAGTTGATATCCGTATACATCACGTCCTTCATACGTTTGTTGAAGACGTACCAATGTAGTACCATCATAAGATTTACGACTTTGCGTAACATTATAATTAACTTTGGATTCCGTATTAACTTGCTTTGATGATAATGCTTGTTCTGTTTTTCCTTTTAGTGCATCCTTTGCTACATTTTCTGCCGAATTTTGAGAAGGTGCTGTTAAATTACCTGTTCGGAACGTATCTTCCTTTGTTTCCACTTTTAAATCTTCTGTTTCCGCATGTACTCCTCCAGAGGGCATAATCGCCGATAACACCACACCTGTAGTTAAACCTACCTTTACGAAATTATTCATACTCTTACTCCTTTATAATCTTATTATTAAGTTAAATAAATGTTCTTTAGAATTGGAAACATAGATATTTCAAACTATCTATGTTTATCTACTGTTTATGAATTGTGATTCCTCATAATATAGATAGATTGTGTCGTTACTTTTAGATTCATTTCATTTCTCAAAAATTACTCATTATATAAGCTATCTTTATATTTATTTATATACGTTATTTTTTGTGGTTCTGATAACATATTTATCGCCATCCACACATTCTTTTTCATTTCTAATTTTTGCATTGGTATCTCTTTTAAAACTGGATTACCTATAATTTCTTCCATTTCTTCATCAATTCTTTGCATAAGATTTTCTTCTGGATTATTTTTCAAATAAGTATTTTTCAATCCCCATTTTGTCATTATAAATTCATTCGTTTTATTCATAGGATTAATAATAGTAGCTGTACTAGTTAATCGTTTTTTTATTTCATCATGATAGATTTTAATTCTATATCCTTCTTTTAGTGGAATAGTATCTTTTACAATCGTTACATTTGTCCCTTCCATTTCCTTCGTATAAATTTTTTCTCCCTTATCATTAAACACCTCTATTGATGCGTATTTTTCATCTGTATAATAGCTATGAGGAGTTTTAGTAGTAACCGTAAAAACAGCTTGCTTTTGCTCTAAGTCTGTATTTAATTCGGCAAACTGGTCATCTCCTAATCCTAGGAATTGAATTGTTTGATTTACCAACTTACTCACTTTCATTTCGTTAACATCAATCGTTAGACTATTATCTTTTTCTTTTACATAGGCATAATACGAACTAAAATGGTACATACTATCCGTTTTCCCACCTGAAATTTCAACTGTATAAACTCCATTTGGTACGTCTTGTAAATTGATATCTGTTGTTTCAATTGTTTTCTCTTGAACAACTGTATTCCCTTCTTTTAATTTAATTTTTCCTCCTTTCAATGTATCTATTTCATTTGTATTTAAATGGATATGCAAATTCCCTTTTAGCCCAAGTGAAGCAATTTGCTGATTTGTAACTATTTCAAAGTTGGAGTTTATCGTAATATCAGAATCAACTAGAGCTCTCGCTTTAGCTAATTGTGATTCAGGCACTATATAGGCTAAAGACGTAACAGCCGGATAACCTTTCGCCCTATTTATCTCTACTTGTTTATTATTAAGCTTAAAGCCCCATCTTTCAAAGACAGGTGTAAAATCTACTTGTCCATTCTCGCTATAATACTGATTCATTAAATCTGGTAAAGAATGGTCGCCTTTTTTAAAAGCAGCATCGCTAGCTAGTTTTCGATAACCTTGATACATTTTTGCAAAAGCTTCATCGCCAGCTTTTTGTTTCGCCATCGTTAAAAGAATAAGTTTTTGTCGTAAATCTAAGTCATCATAATTTTTATTTTCTTTCATTAAAGCATTGTATAAATTCCGTTCTACCTGTTCCTTCTTCCCAAAATTAAATAACCAACCAACTTGATCTGCCTTTTTGCCGTATTTACTATATTGATATTGAACACCAAATAGATTATTAGAAACTTCTCCTGTAAATATTCCTTGATTATCAAAACCAGCTTGGTATCCATGAGCGATTTCATGTAAAGTTCCCCAACTTAGTTTATCTAACCACATCTTTGTACTATCTGTACTATTCGCTGTCCAATTTGCGCCATAATAGGCACCGCCAGCACCGGATATATCTGCTTTTAAGAAATAACGATTTTGACTTTTTTTATTTTCAACAGTAGAGCCATCTAAACCAATAATTGAATCATACATCGCAAAAATATCTTCATAATAAGCAATTAATTCATCTAACGATTGAAAATCTTTTAAAGATCTTACTAACTCTTTATCTTTTTTAGGTACAAATAATTGAAAACTCTCCCCTTGAATTAACGCATACTCCCCATCAACTTGATCCCATGTACTAAAAAATTGAGATACACTTCCTTGTTGTTTATAAATTGGAAGAGGCTTAGTAGCACTTTCATTCCCTACTTGGTACTCAAGTGTAGCGTGCTCTTCACCATATGGGGTATCTATGAAAGGAACTAAAGACGTATCACCTTGAATGGTAATCCATTCATTTCCTACTTGTATGGATTTTTCATTTTTAGAGTCATTAGACAATAAACGTAATGTTAATTTGTCTTTAAAATTAGGATTCGTTTGTCTTACCTTTAATGGTGTATTTCTCTGCAAAATAAATCCTAAATCTTGTCGATCGTGATATTTACCCTTACTTATGCCCGCCTGAAATATCCAAGTAGGCTCTTCTAAACTAGTAATTTCTTTTACATTTGTTCGTTCATCAGCATGTAAATGTATATTTCCTATGAGGAAAAACATTGTATACATGATGCCTATAACAAGTAATCTTTTCATTTGCATATCTCCTTTTCTATTTTTTATATACAAAATACAATAAAACCCTCCTTCTTCACTTATAACTGTCGTCAGTAAGTTACTTATCAGTGTAATTATTATAGTTACATTAACTCGTGATTATCAATCATTAAATGTATGTAATTTTGCATATACGAATACTTAATGACAATTCCCAAAGTATCCTATAATTATCAATATTTTTCAGACATTATTCAAAAAAAAACACGAAGACTCTTAAGTCTTCATGTTTTTTTATACATGTTATTAAACTTGTGATTGAATTAATTACTTAAATCTTTTTAATCGCGAAAAATCAATTATTTTTAGGCTGATAGCCATACGTAAACTTTTATGATTTACTCATCCTTTTTGTTCTGTAATATTAAATTTTGAAACCAGTTCCGTTAATTCTTCCACCTTTTCTTTCATTTTGTTGGATTGGATTGATATTTGTTCAATTGATACGGCCTGTGATTGAATTGAATTTACTGTTTGAAGCGTCTCCTTTTTCACATCCGTTGCAGTTTCAGAAACTAGCGAAAGAGAAGCATTTACTTCTTCTGTACCAGCAGACATCTCTTCTGTCGCTGCGGATACTTCTTGAATTTGACTTGTAATCTTATCAATATCTCTCATAATAGACAAGAAGGTTTGATTCGCTTTGTAAGCAGCTTCTTTTCCTTCTACTGCCTTTTGTTGTCCTTTTTGCATGACATTAACTGTATCTTGGGTATCTTTTTGAATGGATTTTATTAAATGATTAACTTCTTTTGCAGATTCTTTAGATTGCTCAGCCAAGTCTCGAACTTCTGCGGCAACCACTGCAAATCCTTTCCCATTCTCTCCAGCACGTGCCGCTTCAATAGCGGCATTTAAGGCAAGAAGATTCGTTTGTTCGGCAATATTAGTAATTGCAGCGAGAGCTGTATCAATCTGTTGTGTACGTGTAACAAGTTTATTTATTACTTTTGATGTTTCCTCGACAACATCATGCACACTATTCATTTGAAGAATAGAGTGATTTATCACTTCACTACCGATATTTATTCGTTCTGTAGTCGTTACTGCTACCTCAGCGACTACTGCTGAAGATTCAGCTACAGTTTGCACCCCTGTTGTAATTTCTTCCATTGAGGATGAGCTCTCCTGAATACTAGTTACCTGTCCTTCTATTTTTGTTTTTACTTCTAAAACAGTCTGTACAACCTCATTTGAAATACTAGACGCTCGATTTGTATCTTGTAATACGCCCTCCGTAGTAGAAATAACCTCTTGTGTTGTCATCTTAACATTCGCAATTAATTGTTGAAGGTTATCTAACATACTATTAAAAGACTGAACAATATGCCCTAATTCATTATTTGCTTTATAAGGAGTACGTGTTGTTAAATCTCCAGCTGCTACTTTTTCCATATCATTTTGTAGTAACACAAGTGGTTTTCGGATAGTTAATTTAATAATATATCCAATTAATATAATTATCAAAATTGCTAAAAGCGAAATACTAATAAACATTATCATTGTATTTTGAGCACTATTATTATTTTCCTTCTGTAAAAGCTCTGCATTATTACTATTATATAAAATCAATTCACGAATTGATTTTATTGATTTTTGCATATTAGGTTCAATCTCTTTTAGGTAATATGCATATGCTTCCTCATTATTAGATTTCCCTAATTCTTGCGCTTTCTTCATTTGAGTTCTTAATTCATTAAATGTTTCATAAAACGTGTTATATAATTCTTTTTCTTTAGTAGAAATAACTTTAGCCTCAAACTGCTTTAAAAGATGATCATTTTCCTGACGAATTCCGTCCATTTCTCTTATTAATTCATTCATTCTTTTTTCATCTTTTGATAACATTATTTCCATAAAGTTCATATTAACATGATAAAAATTAGATTCTACAATACCAATCCACTCAATTGGTAGTAAATTATCCTCATACATATTAGAGGAAGTACTTTTCCCTCTTTCTAATCCCCAAAACCCTATTAGGGATAATACTATACATGCAATACTTGATATAGTTATTAATATGTTTAGTTTTGTACCAACCTTACTGTTTCTTAATAATTCCAATTCACTTTCTCCATTCTAATATATAGTTTAAGTAATGTATTTTATACCAAGAATCCAAAAATTACGATGTTTATTTTGTGATATGCAATTTTGCATATCATCCACTACTGATTCAAAATAACCTAACATTGTAATTTTAGTTTTCCAAAAATTCATGATTATGAACACACCCTATTAATTCTTAAACTTCTCATCCAAAATATCCAAAAATATTGTGGCACCAGGGGAACCCATCATTGATATATAAATTACACTGCCATACAAGACTAGCTTAAAAATATTTTTCTTATTGCTCATTTTTCTATTTCCTCTCTATTAGAAGTACTCCTAGCACATCGCACTAATAAAAACGATAGTATTAAAAAATAAGGAAAGACATAACACCTATGTCTTTCCTCTAAAATTGTAACACTCAATATACTCTTAGCTCTATTTGATTTGCCAGTTAAATCCTCACATTTCTTTCTTTATAATATCTCCTAACTCCGTCCAACTTGTAATCCGCGGGATATTGAGATGTTGATTGTAAGAAGTAGTTTTTGCATACACATTTATCGGTTTTCCTATTAACGTTTCTAAGACTGCCGGCTTATCATCAAAGAAATAGTTTAATTTTATTTCTTGTATGAAGTGTATTTTTTCTTCATCCCTCATTCCATAGAAAAAGCGATCTTCATGTACCGGAAAACCTTTTTCTATTAACCATTTTTTTGTTCGCTCTCCATGCTCTTTAGGCCGTGCTGTTATATAGTATATTTCATGTCCCTGTTTTTCTAATTCTTGTAATGTCTCTACTGAATATGGAAACGGTGAACAAGAAGTATAATAAATCTCATCCAGCAAACTATTCCACATCTGACTGCCTTCCTCGGAAGTCATGCCAAATGCTTCATGAATTTCAATTGTTTTTAAAGTATGAAATACATCCAAACCTACTTTTTTGTTTAATTTTTTGTTATATAAATGAAAAGCATGCTGTCTTAAATCAATTAACGTATCATCGATATCAAATCCAAACTTCACTCTTCATCGCTCCTTTCTGTACTTCATTTATTGAAAAATATAAGTATTTTTTTATTCTCCTTATTCCTCTTCTTTGCGATATTTTGGATAGCCAATAAATCTATAATCTTTTCCAACCTGGGTAAAGGATATGTCCTTAAACTCAATCGCATCTTGCATTTTAGCAATACCAGCACCCTCTACAAAGCTAGGCGCCATTCTACCCCCAATAATTTTAGGTGCAATATATAAAATAAGTTTATCTATTAATTTATTTTCAATAAACGAAGCATTTACCTCTCCACCACCTTCAATAAGTAGGGAGGAGACTCCTTTTTGCCCTAAAACATCAAGCATTTCATGTAAGTTTATATGCTTTTCTCCGCTAGTAACAAATACTTTGACTCCTGCATTTTCTAATGCTTTCTTTTTTTCCGCTGCATGATTACTTGTTGTAAATATCCAGGTAGGAGCTTCTCCATCTGTAACAACGTTAGCTTCCATCGGTATGCGTAATGTCGAGTCCAATATTATTCGAATTGAATTTCGTCCATTTGGAATACGCGTTGTCAATGATGGATTATCCTTTTGAACAGTATTCGCTCCTACTAAAATAGCCGCATTTTCGTTTCGTATTTGGTGTACTTCTTGTCTTGCTTCTGTAGATGTAATCCACTTACTATCCGATGAAGACGTAGCGATTTTCCCATCTAATGTAATTCCTGATTTAATCGTTACAAATGGGCGCTTTGTCAAAATATATTTATTAAAGACTTCATTCATTTTTTTAGATTCTTCTTCACACACTCCTACAAGTACTTCAATACCTGCATCTTGTAGAATTTTAATTCCACGTCCAGAAACAAGCGGGTTTGGATCAAGGGTAGCAACTACTACCTTCTTAATTCCTGCTTGTACAATTGCTTCAGCACATGGCCCTGTTCTACCATGATGAGAACAAGGTTCAAGAGTTACATAGATTGTACCACCACGTGCCTGTTCTCCAGCCATACGTATCGCATGTATTTCGGCATGTGGTTCTCCGGCCTTCATATGTGCTCCGACCCCTACAATTCGATTATCATTTACAATTACAGATCCAACCAATGGATTTGGAGTCGTTTGTCCCTTCATAGCCTTGGCATTTTCTAGTGCTAGCTTCATATACAATTCATGCTCAAGCATGTAAGTGTCCCCCTTCAAAATGTCCAGAACGCTGAATCTTCGTTTGCAAATATTTCTCATTAAACTCTGAGACATCACCCCATAACGGTTCACGACTCGTAACATTTAATCCAGCTTTTTGTAAAGCTTCTAATTTTTTCGGATTATTTGTAATAAGTTTTACAGGTTTTGAGCGTAACGCTTTTAATACTTCAATTGTATCATCATAGTTTCGAACATCATCTTCAAAACCTAGGTTCAGATTAGCTTCTACTGTATCTAACCCATTTTCTTGCAAGAGGTACGTCATTGCTTTACTAAACAAACCAATTCCTCTTCCTTCATGATTCGCTAAGTAAAATAAAGCACCTGAACCATGTTCTGTAATCATTTGTAAAGACTGCTTTAATTGGAATCCACAGTCACAACGTTTACTACCAAAGATATCACCGGTGTGACAAATACTATGCATACGAATTAGGGCATCTTCAGAATTCTCAAAATCACCATATACAAGCACACTAGATTGCTGCATATCAGCTAAATTAATAGATGAGAGTTTTTCGATAATTCCTTCTACACTATTTGTAACCTCATTACATTGTAACCAAGAATACCATTGGAAAACTTTAGTCTCCCCATATAAATTAATTGGCAATTTGATAGGGCCTACTAAATAAATATCCCTTCCATCTTGATGTATAAATTGAATTTTATCTTCTAACATATGAATTGTATCTGTTGTAGCCATTAGGTACCTCCTAGTATAGAGAATCTCTAAAAATTCTCTTCCATTGTTATATTTTTTATTGTTTAACTTACACAACGTAAGTGTTTTTACAGATGCTATTCTTTTTTCTCTCAGCTTATATGCAATATGTATCATTACAACCTTGGCTATTTAAAGAAAAGAATTCAAGTTACATAAAACAACTTAGTTACTTTATGTAAGTGAGTATACATTCGTAATTAATTTACGTCAAGTAATTAATTATAAAAATATTTGTTACTAACTGTAAGATGTTATATAATTTATTTTAGGAGGTGAAGGAAAATGAATGATTCTACATTATGCCCTCGCTTTGAAAAAGGAATGAAATTTTTTAGTCAACGATGGACAGCACTGATTATTTATCAACTTTTCTCTGGATCTCAGCGCTTTTGTACACTTGAATCTTCTCTTCCTGTTAGCGGAAGATTACTTTCAGAAAGATTGAAGGAATTAGAACTAGAAGGAATTGTCGAACGTAAAGTCTTTCCTGAGACACCAGTTCGTATAGAATATTCTTTAACTCAAAAAGGATTTGCTTTAGAAGCTATTATTCGCGGAATAGAAGAATGGTCACAGGAATGGATAGAACTTGAGGAATAACATAAAAGCTTTTTCGTATATAGTTTTAAGTAATCAAATTACAGATACCTATTATTAAAACGCTAGTTTTTCAAGCATTTATGAAAAGCTAGCGTTTTTTAATGAATAAAATTAAATTTAAGAAATGAAACAAGATGATCAAACCGATCACCTTGTTCCTTTAAAGATTAAAATAGTGATTTTAACAACTTTTATTAATACATACTCGATTAACAGAAATAATAAATAGAATTTTTGTAACTAAACAGTTTTATTTTCGCAATACAGTTATCTTATCCCGCTATTTGCGGACAGTAAGACCACCACTGATTAAATTTCCATTTTATTGCATTTGAATATTACTTATGAAACTTCACACGCTCTTCAAGTGGTTGGAATTCTTTTTCTCCTGGTGCAGCCGTTGGATTACCAAATGGCATTTGCGCAATCAGTTTCCAATTAGCAGGAACATTCCATTCTGTTTTTACTTCATCATCAATTAATGGATTATAATGTTGTAAAGATGCCCCTAATCCCTCTGCTTCTAAACCTGTCCACACGACTAATTGGTGCATACCTGATGCTTGGTGTGACCAAATTGGGAAGTTTTCAGCATATGCAGCAAATTTTTCTTGAAGCGATTTAACGATAGCCTCATCTTCAAAGAATAGTACTGTTCCATAACCAGCTTTAAAAGAATCCATTTTTTGTTGCGTTCCTGAGAAATCTCCATCTCCAACTACTTTTCTTAATGTTTCAGTTGTAATATCCCATAATTTATCATGAGCTTCACCAAATAATACAACTAATCGCGCAGTTTGAGAATTGAAAGCTGATGGAGTATATTTCACAGCAAACTCCACAATTTCTTTAATTTTTTCATCCGATACTTGTACCTCTTTGTTAATTCCATAGTAAGTACGTCTTTCTTTCAGTGCAGTATAGAAATCTTTTGTCATAATTCATTTCCTCCTAAGTTTTAATATTCTTCAAAATGATACATTGCGAAGAGAATATGAGTTGAAATGAGTTCATTTTTGAACCATCGAACACCATAACACCAATTGCTAGTCATTCTGAATCTAAACCACTGCTTCTTGCTTCAGTTTACCTAAAAAAACTCTTATAGCATCATTGATACAATCTAGTGATCATTCGGTATTATTTTACCCATTCTCTATTCATGTATCCTGCTTGTTTCATATTTACACAAATATGAAAATAACCTTAAATTGCTGGTCAAAAAAGCCAGGTAGTATGAATAACACATTACCTGGCTTTTTACATTTTTAATTTACATTCAACTAAACATTACCAATGAATAGTAGTAAAAACTATACCCGTCACTTATTTAATAATTAACATCTCATAAGGATGTTGTTCCATAAATCTATTCTCCCAAGGAATCTCTAATGATGTCCAATTTGAACCACCGTCTACTGACTGATACACTCCTTTATTGCTAAACAGATAAAACGTTCCATCACTTGTTGCCTTTAATACTGGTATGATTGCCCCTTTAGGAGTTGGTAAACCTGCATTCATTTCTGCCCAAGGCTGATCTTTTTCTTTCTTATAAATAAATGATTCACAATTTCCATTATTGTAATCATGCGCTACGTGTGGATTTGAAGATGTCGCGATGATAATATTTTCTGGATCATTTGGGTTCACTGCCATTTGATATGCGTAATGATGCTTTAGCCCACTACACATATAGTTCCAAGTCTTACCTCCATCATTACTCTCCGCATACTCTTGACCTGGTTCTTTCAAGAATGAATCACCTAACACCCCGTATAAACGATTTGGGGCATTGCGATGTGATTTAAGAATGTGAATATCTTGAGGATAGTTCCCCTCTTTTTCCTCAGTCCATGTCTTACCTCCATCTACACTTTTAATTAATCCGCCTACCTCAATAGTCGTATAAATAGTTTCTGGATTATTAGCATCAATTTCAATATGTTTTACATGGTGTGTATATGTTCTTTGAGGAAAGAACCATGATGAATATGATGGCATTTGTCGATAATCTGTTAGCAGCTCAAAACTGTCTCCTCCATTTTTGGATACGAACATTGCACTCGGTTCAGTTCCTACATATACAATCCCGTTACCGTCATCCCCCTTCGCTGGAGATACAGAAACTGCTGTAATAGCTCTCATATGAATAGCATTAGCTGGGAACACTTCACCAAATGAAGGTAACGCACCAATTGCTTCCCATGAACTTCCTCCATCTTTACTTCTCCATAATCCCCTATCAAAAGTACCACAATACATTCTTTCTGGATCGTATGGATCTGAAGCTAACGCAACTGGATTCGCACCTACAAACTGCGATTGGACGCTCCATGTTGAGTCTTTTTTTTCTGCAATTACAAGTTCTCTATCAAACGCTAATATGAATTTTTCCATAACTAAAATCTCCTCGTTTCATAATATATCTACTGTATTATTTAAATTTTTGCCGTTACAAGTTAAAAGGCGACATTTATATGCCATAGCATATAAAAGATAAATTTTATAAGCAATATGTGATTAAAAACTTACATTATATAATTTGTTAACTTCACATCAGTATGATGAACAAGATGTCCTGTTAACTCATATAAGTCCATATGCCACCTCCAAATAAATCGCAATTTACATGCTATAGCATACATAATATAGAATGCATTATTTTATGTCAAACTTTAATACTGTTAATCAGTTCTTTAGCTCGCCTAAAGTAATTTAAAAGTCATAATATAAACAGAAACATTTTATTGAATAGAAATCAATGAAAAAATACACTTTTCCCGTAGAGGCAACTTTAGAGGACATTACTTAAACATATAAAGGATCATGTTCATTACCACAGACAAATAATAAAAAGGCAAAAACGAACAGAAATGTGTTCATTTTTGCCTTTTTTATTTAACGATTAAAATGTACGACTTCTGGAAAGGAAATCTGCATTAGCTCCTGTTACACCACTTTGTCCCCAGTTCCCTGGAATCATTTCGCGAATAAGAATTAGTACTTTATCCAAAGGTGCATGAGTATATTTAAATGTTACTTGTGTAAGTTCGTTTACCCACTTATCCTTTGTCTCTTGATCAAATGTATTCCATATATCAATCTTAATAATAGCCATTCCATCAACGTTACGACCTGGTGTATCGTAAGACTCTTTTGTCTCCCAATTGGACACCCTACTTTTCTCAGCAAAGGTAGCATCACTTGCTACAGCCCCAGCTTTCCCCCAGTTTTCTTTCTCAAGTTCCGTTATCAACACTTGAATTTTGTCTGGGACAATTTTTAATAGTTTTATTGTAAGTTCCGTTACATTATAAATAAATTCCTTCTTTTCTTCTGTTGACATGGTTGGCCAAGTATTTAGCTCGATTAATGGCATAGTATTGCCCCCTAAAATTAATTATCTATTGACTAGTTACAACTATTGGTTCAAATGATTTTTAACTGCTCTTACTACCAATTCGTGATCTTCTTCTGGTGGTAATCCGGAAACTGTTATCATTCCAATAACCCCTACGTTTTTTATTCTGATAGGAAAGCATCCACCAAACGCAGCATATTCCGAAGTATTTAAAAGATATTTTTCATTATATGAAATTCCAGTTATTTCACTTTGTATCTGCATATAATACGAGCTACGATCATGCAGGGAAACGACTCGTTTTTTACGCTCAATCCATTTCGTATTTTCCGCATTTGTCCCTGTCATCTTGAAATGAAATAATTGCACACCATTTTTCGTTATATCAACAGCAATCAATTTTCCCTCTCGCTTTGCTGTTTCAACGATAAATAAACCTAGTTGCAAGGCATCTTCATTTGTAAAAGAGGAAAATTGAAGTGTTTCCTCCTCTTTTACAATTTGTTTACTTATTTCATTCAAATTTGAAGTACTCATATCTTTAACCTCCATAATTGTTTTATGCCACACCGACATTTTTTCGAAATTATTAGGCCATATAGTACAACCTTTCAATCAATCTGATTCCAAATAAACTGCTGTAACATCGTTGGTAACTAGTACCGTAAAGCTTGTTTTCTTCTTACTGGTGCTATTATGAATGATATTCAAAGTTATAAAAAGTACGCACTTTAAAGTGCTATAGGTACTTTAAAGTACTATTCTACTTATCCCTATCTTACAGAGACTATTATGAAATATATTTAACATCTTAAAAATGTATGTACTAAAGAATAATATTTTTAATCACTAACTTTTTTGATCAGTCGTTATAATTCAATTTCATCAAAATTTTTATCAATTATTACACTATCCAACAATAGGAGGAAACAAAGATGGATGAAAATATATCCAAAAGCTGAAAAGCAGTTGAGTCCCTTGAGGAAATAGTTATAATTCACTACTTATAGAAATAGGCATACAAAAACGCCATCCTTTCCTATAATTCTACAGAAAGAATAGCGTATTTTTCAAAAATGAGTTCTTTTATTGAGAAACTTTGATTCTATATCATACATAAAAGGGCAATCAGTGCTAAAACAGCCGGAAGTCCTTGTTTCACAATAATTGATTTATTAGATGTGAAACCTCCGAAAATAGCTGCTATCACCACACAAATCACGAAAAATAATTGGATCATATAACCAATTGGATTGAGCCCAAGTACAAGTCCCCAAATGAGACCAGCCGCTAAAAATCCATTATATAAACCTTGGTTTGCAAACATAATGGCTACGTTTCGATCTCCTTCTAAATGCTTCGGTAATTTGAAAGCACGTTTCGCTACTTTTGAATCAATAAAAAACATTTCAAGGATCATGATAAACAAATGTTCTAATGCTACGATCCCGACTAAAATAGCTACGATTATTTCCACACTATTCTGCCCCCTACACTCTCTATTCTTTAATATTCTCTACATTTTTTTGCATCTGTAATAGAACATGAATAAGTATTTTGCGTTCTTCTCCACTGATATTTACGAACATTCCCTTCATGAAACGTTCCTTTTCTTTCTTGTCAAAATATTAATTGATATATCAATTATTGATACGTCAATTAATATACATCTCTCTTTTTATTTTTGCAAGTTTTTTTGCTCAATTGGTTTTATTTTGTTCCAGCAACTTTAAACCAATTCAAAACATCAGTTCGTATTTCTAGAAATCATAATTACTTTAAGTTTATTCTGACAATCATATTTAACTAAATATATAAAAGAATTGAGTTATATCTCCATCAATTTATAAAAATTAATTTTTTCTAAAAACAGATACTTTACGTTTTTTATAGTAATAAAAATCATTTTTTTGTTTCAGAGGCAATCCATTTTGTTAGCCTGATGGGCATAAGATAGCACCCATATGGAGAACCAATTATCTTTCAAGAAGATGGCTAGAAATCTGGAATTGGTACAGGAGTTGCCTACTTCCCCGATCCAGATGGTACTAATTTAGAGCTAATTGCTCCAAAAGGGCCATTTAGACGTGACTAATTAAAATATATTAATACTGAAAAACCACCTTTATGTGAAGTGAACCCGAATAGTGGTACAT
>NZ_JXIS01000155.1:0-222 GCF_000836715.1 Bacillus sp. L_1B0_5
TGTTTCGTTCAGTTTTCAAAGAACTAATGGTGGAGCCTAGCGGGATCGAACCGCTGACCTCCTGCGTGCAAGGCAGGCGCTCTCCCAGCTGAGCTAAGGCCCCAAACAAGTATCGGGAAGACAGGATTTGAACCTGCGACCCCCTGGTCCCAAACCAGGTGCTCTACCAAGCTGAGCCACTTCCCGAAAGAAAAGCGCGCCCGAGAGGAGTCGAACCCCTAA
>NZ_JXIS01000156.1:0-315 GCF_000836715.1 Bacillus sp. L_1B0_5
TCAATATAAGTTTCCGTGTTTCGTTTTCGTTTAGTTTTGAGAGTTCAATTCAATATTGACTCTTAAATGAGGATATGATATAAATAAATCCTGCAATTTGTATGGGCCTATAGCTCAGCTGGTTAGAGCGCACGCCTGATAAGCGTGAGGTCGATGGTTCGAGTCCATTTAGGCCCACCATACATTTTGGGGCCTTAGCTCAGCTGGGAGAGCGCCTGCCTTGCACGCAGGAGGTCAGCGGTTCGATCCCGCTAGGCTCCACCAAAAAGCTATTTTAAATAGCAAATGGTATGTTCTTTGAAAACTAGATAACAG
>NZ_JXIS01000157.1:0-1403 GCF_000836715.1 Bacillus sp. L_1B0_5
GCAGTTTTTCTATGGCTAAATTTACAGCTGATGAAAAAATACAAATCGTTCTACGTTATTTGAACGGAAATGAAAGTTATCGAGAAATGGGTAGATCGCTCGGTATAAGTGACACAATCATTTTGAATTGGGTAAACCAATATAAACAGAATGGTCTGGAAGCTTTTCTAAAACGATGTACAAATTACACACAACAATTTAAACTAGACGTACTAAACTTTATGATTGAAAACGGTATGTCCTTATTTGAGACGGCAGCTATCTTTAATATTCCTGCCCCTTCAACGATTTCTGTTTGGAAAAAACAGTTCGAAACACAAGGAATTGATGCCCTTCAATCTAAGAAAAAGGGGCGTCCATCCATGAAAAAAGATTCAAATAAACAATTGAAACAACCTTTAGCTGAAGGATCAGTCGAAGCACTTGAAGCACGCATTAAACAGCTTGAGATGGAAAATGAGTACTTAAAAAAGTTAAATGCCTTAGTTCAAAACAAGGAAAAATCACAAAACAAGACAAAGCGCAAGTAGTCTATGAATTAAGGCATAAATATTCGGTCAAGGCACTCGTGGAGCTAGCTACTATTCCTCGAAGCACGTATTATGATTTAGTAAAGAAAATGAATCGTCCAGATGTAGATGCCGATTTGAAAGCTGAGATTAAAGCGATTTATGAGGAAAATGAAGGTCGTTATGGTTACCGTCGCATTCGTGATGAATTAACGAATCGTGGCCAGAAAGTGAACCACAAGAAGGTTCAGCGCATTATGAAAGAGCTTGGGTTAAAGTGTGTTGTACGTATGAAGAAATATAAATCCTATAAAGGAAAAGTCGGTAGAATTGCACCTAATATTTTAGAGCGTAATTTTCATACAGATGCACCGAATCAAAAGTGGGTAACAGACATCACAGAGTTTAAATTGTTTGGAGAAAAACTGTATGTATCACCTGTATTAGATTTGTATAATGCTGAAATTATTACCTATACAATTGGTTCTAGACCGACGTATTCGCTTGTTTCAGACATGTTAGAGAAAGCATTGGAACGTTTACCCGAAACCCACCAGCTACTGATGCATTCGGATCAAGGATGGCATTATCAAATGAGACAGTACGTCCGGACACTTGAATCAAGAGCTATCGTCCAGAGTATGTCTCGAAAAGGAAACTGTTACGACAACGCAGTAATAGAAAATTTCTTTGGGATTATGAAGTCGGAGTTCCTCTACATAAAAGAATTTGAAAATGTAGAGCACTTTAAAATAGAATTAGAAAAATATATAGATTATTATAATACGAAACGGATTAAGGCAAAATTAAAAATGAGCCCGGTACAATACCGGACTCACTTTTATCAAGCTGCCTAATGAAATAACCGTGTCTAACTTTTAGGGGTCACTTCAA
>NZ_JXIS01000158.1:0-24294 GCF_000836715.1 Bacillus sp. L_1B0_5
CTGGGCCTACCGGAAGTACTGGACCTACCGGAAGTACTGGGCCTACCGGAAGTACTGGACCTACTGGAAGTACTGGGCCTACCGGAAGTACTGGATCTACCGGAAGTACTGGGTCAATAGTTACAACAAACTCTATGTTCGCTAATAATACATTAGGTGGTCCCATCTCTGTGATATTAGGTGGAACTAATATTCCTCTTTCTAATAATCAAAGCCTCGGTAATTTTACAGTTAACGCCTCAAACGATATATTTACAATTCCTGTAACCGGAAGATATCATTTAACCTATCAAGTTAATACGACAACTGCTCTACTCGCTGGAACAAGACTACTATTAAACGCTTCTACTCCACTTCCTGGTTCTATTTTTTCTCCCGCTATATCAACTTCAAATTATAACAATAATTTAATTACTAATTTAATTGCCGGTAATACAATTTCACTTCAATTATTCGGCATATTATCCGTCGTTAATTTGGTTGGAGGTGGTTCAACGGGTGCCTCTCTAACAATTATACGAATCGATTAAAAAATGATTCATTCTTTTTCTAATAAACATTATTAAATACCAAGTCTGTCATAATAAGAACCTCCCAATTATTTCATAAAAGTGATGGCGTATTAAAGAGCAAATCGCACTATATCCATAGTGGAAACTATCTATACTAAATTTTCCGTATATATATTATCAATTTACACTGACTTCCACCGATGTTACATTAAATATGAAGACATTTTCTCTTTTACGAACCATCTCAATACGCATTTGAGAAATGTACTCCAATCCTATACGCGAGAGCAATACTATGTTGACACTCTGATGAGTGTCTTTTTTTGTGAGTGATAAAAAATAAAAACCATCTCTTATAGATGGTTTTATCTTTTGTTACTGTAAATGCACACTTATGCAGTTGGATAATAAATTGTCATGCTTAATCGAGTCAAAGGTTTCCCTAAATTATAATAAGAGTGTGCTCTATCGGCCTTAAAACGAATTGAATCTCCACTATTTAATTTATATTGACTGTTATTCACTTTTAATGTCAATTCACCTTCAAATACCGTTATAAATTCTTCTGCGCCTTCTTTATGCCCTTCTGAACTTAATTTCCCTTCTGTTTCTATTTCCACTGTATACATTTCAAAATGTCTATCATCTTGAAAAGGAAAAGAAGGATACACATTATATTTTCCATTGTCTTCAGACAATACTTGAATATCTTTTCTTAAAATCACCTTCGTATCAGGCTGTGGATTGTTGATTAAAGAGGTAAAAGAAACTTTCAAGCCATTTGCAATTTTCCATATTGTTGTTAGTGTCGGGCTTGATTCTCCTCTTTCAATTTGTCCAATCATCGTTTTACTCACACCTGTCAATTGGGAAACTTTTTCCAAACTCAATTTTTCTTTTTCTCGTATAGTTTTTAAATTTTTCGCCAGTATAAGTTGAATTTCTTCCATAAAAAACACTCCCACACTATATACAATATAACGACCGGTATGTATAATAAAAAGCACACGTTATATTGTTCTTTTCGGTCATTATAACACACAAAAATAATTAGGGGGTCTTCAAATGCCTATATTTTCTTTTTTATTATTTGTTTTTATAAGTAGCTTCACACCCGGACCTAACAATTTTTTAGCGATGACATACGCAAATCAACACGGATTAAAAAGGAGCATGAAGTTTTGCTTTGGAGTATCTTTCGGTTTTTTTATCCTCACTTCCTTATGTAGTTTCTTTAATATTTTATTAATTAATATCCTCCCTATAATTGAAGCTCCTTTAAAAATTTTAGGTGTAGCGTATATGCTATATTTAGCTTTTAAGATATTCACTAACAAAGGGGGTACAAATCTCGATGAAAAGAATAATAAAAATCTATTTACAGTAGGGGTTTTTCTTCAGTTTGTGAACCCTAAAGGGATCTTATTCGGACTGACTGTAGTATCAACTTTTATCCTTCCTTACTACAATTCATATTCAAGCTTTCTACTTTTTTCATTATTTCTTGGTATAGTCGGTTTAACAAGTACATTTAGTTGGAGCTTATTCGGTTCTATGTTTCAAAAACTTCTATTAAAACACAATCAATTATTTAACATCATTATGGCTGTATTATTAGTTTTTAGTGCTATTTCAATCGTTATACACTAATTCAATGCTCATTCTCGTTTTAGGTTTTTGTACTTTTTAATACCACTCTTCATCAATCAGACTACTTTATATACTAATTCATCCATATACCCTATTTGTTTAAAATTTTTAAGAGGGAACCTTCTAACAATAAGGTTCCTTCCATATCATATTAAATAAGAGGCCGGTTAAATACGGAGGTGATTTTGATTAAGACTACTTTAATTTCTCATTTTTACAATGAAGAATATTTACTTCCATGGTGGTTAATGCACCATACAAAGCTTTTTGATCATGGTATTCTTATTAACCGTGGATCCACTGATCGTTCAGTTGAAATCTGTAAAACATTCGCTCCTAATTGGGAAATACGAAACTCAAAATCACTCGAATTTGATGCTTATTTAGTTGATCAAGAAGTTATGAAAATTGAAAGAGAAATTACAGGATGGAAAATGGTATTAAATACGACAGAATTCCTATGCTGTTACAATAAAGAAAAATTTTTCAAATCACTTAACACTTTGGGTGACAATATGTTTTCAATAAGAGTGATTATGATGATCGATGAACCGACTCATGGCTACACTAATCCAAGATATAGTTCTCCGCTTGTTAAACAACGTTATCACGGCATAATAATTCAACCTACTCCAAATCAACTTTATCTTAACGGTAGATTAATTCACAATAATTCGGATGGGAACTATAGAGTCGGGAGACATGGTTCACATTATCCTTATAGCATTTACATGGAACCTGCTTTTATTTTTAAATTTTTTTATAGTCCATGGAACGATGCAATGAAAAAACGAAAATTGCAAATTGGACCGACCCTTTCTCAACATAGTGTACGGCGTGGATTAGGTTCTCATCACTTAACAACAATTGAAAAATTAGAAAAAAAATATAAATACTATGCAACCTTAACTACGGACCTCCGGTTATTCTCAGAATACCAAACTATATTTCCTGACCTTTGTACTTAATGTCATAAATATTTAGTTTCCACATCCATCCGTTTTTTATTAATCTACCTACTCCAACTAACTACTTTTCTCTAGTAGAAATCTGATTTGGGACTCTTGCTGCACGCAGATTCCCCTTATTTAATCTCGTATCACCAGCCTATAATCTTTCATACCGTTTCTTAAAAAATAAAATCAAAACTAATGTTTTAAGAGTTATGGCCTTATTTTTTCCTATTATTCACTTTAAAATCTTTTTATAATAATATTGAAAAATACGGTATAATATAAATTACTGTTATTTAGGAGGGTCATAATGTCTGATAAGTATAAATTTTTCATTCTTATTGTTACTGCATTTTTTTCTTTCTTTTCCTTAATAAAAGATTTCCGTAACACTTCAAAAAGTTTCTTTTGGGGTAGTTTTGTAATTCTTACAAGCTTCATAATACTTTTAACACTCGCTTTAGATTTAACTCAAATACTCCTATATTCCACGCAAATAGCGCTTGAGATTATTACAATACCACGTAAACTTTTTCTACCATCTGTCACTGAAGCCGCTAGTATTTGCTAACAAAGTATTTTAATTTTCTTATGCATGCCAAAATATATTTTGGTAAATTTGACACACATTTATATCAAACAAGCATATTTTATTGTATGGTGACTATCTAATAATACAAATTTTAAATTTTTATAAGATCTTTTTATTTTTAATTAAAAATTTACAACATTCTAAAACAGTATGCACATAATATCCTCAATTCCCTTTTTCAACATGAAACTTGTCTCAGAGCGCCTTTAAAAGCGCTCTTTATCTTTAATAAAGGTTTTATTAAAATTTAGGTTAAAAATTAATACCCTATAGTCATGATAGCTATTTACTGTTTCCAAAATAAGTTGCATTAATAATATAGAAATGAAATACCTATAAAAATTATTACTTTACTATTTCTTTAAACATGCTAGTGAGGTGATTTCGATAGATTATCAAAACAAAGATATGTTCATTAACTTTTCACTTTTAGATATTAACCGTATTATTCTCCCACATTCTCCTACTGGACCTACCGGGGCTACTGGTTCCAGCGGACTTACTGGCTCCACTGGTTCTACTGGTTCTACTGGCTCCACTGGACCTACTGGGGCTACTGGGGCTACTGGGGCTACCGGTTCTACTGGCTCCACTGGTTCCACCGGGCCTACTGGGGCTACCGGTTCCACTGGACATACTGGCTCTACCGGTTCCACCGGACCTACTGGGGCGGCTAGTGTAGGGTTAACAAACTATCTATATGTTTTTGATACTACTAACCAATCAATCGCAGTGGGAAGTAGTGTTACTTTTAACACAAATGGACCTATAACAGGAACTGCCCTTAGTCACATCACAGGTACTGGAAATATTATAATTAATACACTAGGAACATATGTAGCAGAGTTTCAATTACAAGCTTCTCGCGAAAACCAATTCTCCCTCGAACTAAATGGTACACCAATTCCAGGTGGGCGTTTTGGTACGGGGTCACCACATACAATAAATCAAGGTACTGCTGCTTTTACCGTAACAGTTGTTCCTTCAACATTGACTTTAATAAATAACACCTCTTCAGCAAGTACTATCACTCTCTCAAATAGTGATGGCGGCTCTTTAACAAATGTCTCTGCAAGTATAAGTATTTTTCAGGTCGGATAATGAATTTGGTTTGAAAAGTGATTCATAAAATTTACGAATATAAAAAATGAGGCTTCTCTTTTCTAGAGAAACCTCATTTTTTATATTAAATTTTAAACTGACTCGTATACAGATCAAAATAAAACCCTCTATCTTCCATGAGAGACTCATGATTCCCTCTTTCTAAAATATTTCCATCTTTTATAACAAGAATTTGATCTGCTTTTTCAATTGTTTTAAGTCGATGAGCGATCACAAAACTTGTGCGACCTCTCATTAAATTATTTAGTCCTGCTTGTATTTGTAATTCTGTTCTTGTATCAATATTTGATGTCGCTTCATCGAGAATTAATATATCTGCATCTGCTAAAATTGCTCGTGCAATCGCAAGAAGTTGTTTTTGTCCTTGACTTAAATTCGATCCTTCTGAAGCAATTTCTGTTTCATATTGATTTGGTAAATGCTTAATAAAAGAATGTGCAGATGCTGCCTTAGCTGCAGTGATAACTTCTTCATCAGTAGCATCTAAGCGTCCATAACGGATATTATCCATAATCGAACCAGCAAATAAATACGTATCCTGTAAAACTACTCCTATTTTACTTCGTAAAGAATTAATATCATAATCTTTTATATCTTTTCCATCAATATGAATTTGTCCTTGCTGTATATCATAAAAGCGAGTTAACAAATTAATGATTGTTGTTTTCCCTGATCCAGTCGGACCAACTAAAGCAATTGTCTCTCCTGGCTGCGCTTTAAGACTCACTTCTTTTAAAATCGTTTTATTTTCTGCGTAGCCAAATGAAACATTCTCAAGTGCAACATGCCCTTGTAAATTTTGTACAACAAATGCGTCTTTTTTATTTTGAATTTCTGGTACCTCATCCATAATCTCAAAAACACGTTCTCCACCAGCAACCGCCGCTTGAATTGTATTCATTAAAGTCGCAAATTGACTTAGCGGTCTTGAGAATTGACGAGAATAATTAATAAAAGCCGCAATAACTCCTACTGTTGTCATTCCGTTTAAGACCATAACTGATCCAGTCCCAATGACAAGCCCCATACCTAAGTTATTAATAAAGTTCATACTTGGAAAAATAAAAGCTGAAAATGTATCAGCCTTCGTAGCTGAAACTCTTAGCTGTTCATTAATTTTATTGAAATTTTGTACAGTTTCTTTTTCTTTTCCGTACAACGTTGTAACATCCGCACCTGTAATTGCTTCCTCAATAAATCCATTTAATTCACCTAAATCTTTTTGACGCTTCGCAAAGTTTTTACCACTATATGCAACTAGTTTTTTTGTAACGTAAAACATAATAGGTACTGTAATTAAAGTTACAATTGCTAAAATCCAATTTAAGGCGAACATTGCAATCGTTACACCTATAAAAGTTAATGCTGATGAAATAATTTGTACAACGCTTTGTGTCAAAGCTTGATTCAAATTATCTATATCATTTGTCACACGGCTCATTAAATCACCTTGAGAACGCACGTCAAAGAACCGTAAAGAAAGCGTTTGGATTTTCTCAAAAATATCTTGTCGTATTTTTTGAATTGTTTTTAATGCAACGTTAATCATGACAAACGTTTGTAACCATGTTAAAAGTACAGTTACACCATAAATCGCGATAAGTAACATACACATTCTTGCTGTACCACTTAAATCTTTCGGTACAATATATTGATCTATAATGACTCCCATAAAATATGGACCTAATAATCCAAGTAATGTAGTAACAACGACTAGAAATATAACAAACATAAGAGCAGCTTTTTGATAGCCCATATAGTTCCATACCCGCATTACAGTTCCTTGAGCATTTTTAGCTTTTCCCATCTTTGGGGTGTTTCGTCCACCTTTATTAGCAAATTGCCCTTGAAAATTACGCATGTTCTTCCCCACCTTCTTTATCCAAATTACCACCTTGGGAAAGATAAATTTCCTGATAAACCTCACTTTGTTCTAACAATTGTTCATGTGTACCATTGCCAACTAATTCACCATTATCTAATACAAGTATTTTATCCGCATCCATTATGGAAGAAATTTTGGACGCAATTAATAAAGTCGTTGTGCCTTTATATTTTGTTTTTAAAGCTGTTTGAATGGTAGCCTCTGATTTTGCATCAACTGCTGATGTAGAATCATCTAATATGAGAATCGGTGGCTTTCTCACAAGTGCCCTTGCAATTGATACACGTTGTTTTTGTCCACCTGATAGATTTGTCGCGCCTTGTGTTAAATTATATTGATAAGATTCTTCCAGCTTATTGATAAACTCAGTCGCACAAGCTGATGCAGCTGCTACTTCCAGCTCGTCATGTGTTGCATCTTCTTTACCATAACGTAAATTTTCTTCTATACTGCCTGAGAACAACAATGCCTTCTGAGGTACAAACCCTATTGAAGCACGGAGTTTTTGCAAATCATATTTTTTAACATCTATTCCATCTATACATATTTCACCATGATCCACATCATATAGACGTGGTAACAGTTTCGCTAAGGTAGATTTACCACTTCCAGTTGATCCAATAATCCCTACTTTTTCACCTTTTTGTATGCTAAACGAAATATCTTTTAAAACGTATTCATTATTTTTCGTATAGCTATAACTAACATTTTTAAATTCGATATTTCCTTCAATTTTCTCAGGTTCAATCGCATACGCTTCGCTTATAATATCAACCTCGGTATTTAACACTTGCTGTACACGATCCGCAGATGGAAAAGCTCGCGCAATTTGAATAAATACCATGCTAATCGACATAAGTGACATTAAAATGATATTCAAGTAATTAATAAATGCCAAAATCGCTCCTACTTGAAGCGTTCCATCGAATACTTTTTCTCCACCAATCCATAATGTTGCGACAATCCCGCCACTTACAACTAGCATAATGATTGGCATCATTAAAGAAATAAGTTGCACAGCTCGAATATTTATCTTCGTTAAATTTGTATTTACATTTCCAAATTGAGCGATTTCGTATTTTTGTCTTACATACGCTTTTATAACACGCACACCAGATAAATTTTCTTGTAGCTTTGTATTCACTTTGTCTAATGCCTCTTGCACCTTTTTAAATGTACCACTTGCTTTACTTGCAATTAAAATAATCGCAAGTAATAAAATCGGAACAACTACAAGTAATATTGGAAATAACTCTCGCGCTGTTACAAAAACAATAATTATACTTCCGATAAATAACAGTGGACCACGAACGAGAACACGTAATGTCATCGTCATTGCCGATTGAATGGAAGTGATATCATTTGTCACGATCGTTAATAATTTACCTGTTCCAAATGAGTCCCGATTATTACTAGAAAATGTTTCTATTTTCGCAAACACATCTTTTCGTATGTCTGTAGCGAAATTAACAGCTGCTTTTGTAGAATACATCATACACCCAAGCCCTCCAACTAAACCGAGTGCTGCTGCTCCTATCATAAGAAGCCCCATTTTTATTACATAATTTAAATCCCGATTTGCAATCCCAACATCAATGATATGTTGCATAATAGTCGGTTGAATTAAGTCCATCGCAACCTCAAGTACCATAAATAGCGGCCCAATAATAGCGAAGAACATGTATGGTTTTAAATACTGTAATAACTTACGAAATGATTTCATACATAATCTCCTTTTCCCATGAAATTACCACTGAATAATTCATATCCCTCCTTATTTAAGCTATATATTTTGTAATTTCTTTATTACTTCTATTATATTATGTAAATTAATATTTAACATTATTAAATGATAAGTATTAATGACTTTCTAGTCAATAAATGTGCTTTATATTATATAAATACAAAAACCGTATTCTTAATGAAAAGAATACGGTTTTTCATCTATATTTCTTCAATTGTAAAATGTAAAAACTCAGTCTCAAATCCCTTATTTTTAGAAGGACTACACGTGTAAAAACCTATTTTAACAGGCTCCTTCCCTATATCCTCCATTAAATGAGCGATTCTTATTTGTTCCCATTGATGGCCCTTTTTCACATATATTGTATAATCACCGCTTTTTCGAATAATTCGAAAACGAAGTTGTTGCTTAGCTGCTTCAGTTGGATAATCTTGCGTTGACCAGTCAGAATATCCATTATTCGTTACGACAGCACCTAAGTGAGATGGCCCTTCAGGGATATATTCTAAAGATGTTTTTAGCCAACAGTTCTCCGAAATCATAACAAAAAGACCTGCTTGATCGAATTTTGAATTTGGATTCATACGTAACTGAACTTCAGCTTGAAAGTCTGTCATCATCTCATTATAAAATACATGACCATTCATTACTTCAAAACCATAATGTGTTTTAAGCCAAAAATCAGTTTCTGCTTTCGAACGGACAATAAACGCATGATTATCATTAATTTTATAGTATTCAGGTACATTCATTATAGTGAGTTGCTCAATATGTTCTGGTATATACGATATATTCATAGCTCCTCCATAATAAAGCATTTATATAGACATTTAAAACTCCGCTAATACTGGGAATTTATAACCTTTAAAATCTAACTCTTTATCACTTCGAACCATTAAATACTTGCTAGACTGTACTTCTGTAAACTGTACATCCTCAACCCCTAATTGATCCGGAGAAAAATAAAATTCGATGTCCGTAAACCTTTCATTGATTTCTCCACATAATTCATCTAAAACCGGAAGTACTGGCGCAAATACTCCAAATAATTTCAACTTTTCATTTTCTACTTCATAAACGATTAGAGCATCTAGTTTCTCTGAATAATACAATTTCTCATTCCATTCCGAATCATACATATTCAAATAAAATGAAGGATGGAAGTTTAAAGTTGAAAAACTATTTGAAAGTCTTTGGCTACTATCAATAGTTTCATGTATTAACTGTCTATTCTCTATATTATAGTAATCTAACTTTTTAAGTAGTGAATCGTTATTATTAATATTTTTATCATATGGTATAGTCATCAAATATTCCTGCACAACTTTAAATCCAAATGCTGTATATAGTTCAGGGTTTTCCGTAAACAATAATGCACATTCACATTTCTTATCGATTTCTTCTATCATTTTATCCATTAATTGTGTCATTAACCCTTGTCTACGGAAATTAGGGTGTGTCATTACTGATTGAATACCCGCCGCATTTATTTTTTCACCATTAATTAATAATGGGAGTGAAAATGCCGCAACATTTGCAATCACTTTATCTTCTTGTAAAAACGATAAAGCTTTATATGTATCATCCCAATATCCTTTATCCGAAAAATCATTCAATGTTTGAGTTTTAATTCCAAACACTTCTTCAAATAAAGGAAATAACTGCTCTCTTTTCGGTTCTTCTATTAGAAGACTTGCCAATTTTTCAACATTCCCCATGTTGTACCTCCAAATGTTAAATTCCATTAAATTAGATATACTTATATGACCTACTCTTAAAAATAGAGGTCTTACCAATCAATATACTATCATAAAACATAAAAAAAAAGTCTAATTAATTTTATGTTTTGACTATTTGAAAATAAGTCGAATAAAACAATATTAAGATTTCTGGATATTAATTAGTTTATTATATAAAAATAGCGCTTTCTAATTAGCTTTTACTAATAGAAATACACTATTTATAATAAAATATTTTTATTCTTTTATCCCTTCAAGTCTTTCCTTCGTATTAATTTCTTCTCCACTTATACGCTTTTCAAAAGACTTTCTCCAACTACTTGAAAGTGCATTTACTTCTAATATTCTTTTTACCCCTTCAATATTTTGTTTTTCCTTATGCATGATACGATTAGCAAACGCTATTGAAACACCTTTCGGATCAGACTGTAGACTTTTTAATGTATCGACTGATGATACCCATCCTTCTTTTAATACACGAAAATAAAATCCTGTATATCCTGTTTCTTGAAAATATAGTGGTAACTTTGGAATATTATATTTTTTTGCTAATTTAAAACAAGGTTGCCTTGGTTGTGTTACCTGTACGATTGCCTCTCCGAGCTCAAACGTATCACCAATACAAACATCCTCTTCGCGCATACCACTAACTGTTATATTTTCTCCGAAAGCCCCATATACAAGATCTTGATTCAATTCTTTTTCCCAGTATGGATAGTGATCACCAGTATAAACACAAACTGCTTTATCTACTCCTCCATGATGAACTAAGTCCGCCTGTCCATCTCCATTAAATTTTACAAAGGATAAATATACCGGTTCCTTTACTTGCTTCTTATTTATGCCTGTATGAATTACTTTTCCGCCGTATGTAACCTCTTTTGGTAATCCTATACTTAAAGATAATAATTGATATTCATTAGCCATTCTATTTCCTCCTTTAAAGGTGTTACATGTATTTTCTCTCGATTAATTTTTACAACCCTCTCTGCTATATAAAGATGATTATAAAACCTCTAAAATCATTGTTCAATTCAATTATTTATATAATAATGATAGGTATAACCTATCATTATACTTGAGGTGATTCCAATCGAATTACGACAACTTGAATACTTTTTAGCTGTTTCAAAAGAATTACATTTCACAAAAGCAGCTGAAAAATTAAATATTTCACAGCCTTCACTAAGTCAACAAATACGTGCATTAGAGCATGAAGTAGGAATGCCACTTTTCGATCGAATTGGTAAAAAAATATCTTTAACTGAAGCAGGGAAGATTTTATTATCACATAGTAAAACCATTTTTCATGAAGTCGAACAAGCTCGTTCAGCCATTCAAGACCTAAACGGTTTACAGCAAGGTTCCTTAACAATAGGGGCTTTGTTAACCGTCGTAAATTATTTACTACCACCAGCTATTTTAAATTTTAATAATTTATATCCCAATATAAAGCTTTCTGTATTAGGGCTTCGTACAGGAGATATTCGTGAAAAATTATTACAAAACGAACTAGATATCGGAATTACATTTCTCCCGGTGCAAGATAAAGAGATTATCTCCATCCCTCTATACAAAAGCGATCTTACATTGGTCGTGCCCACTGGTCATCGATTAGCTGAACGTAATCATGTATCTATTGCTGAATTACAGAACTACCCTTTAATTCTTTTACCTAAAAATTTCTTTTTAACCGAACTAATTACATCTCATTGTCAAAAATTAAACTTTAAACCAAGGCCAATTTTAGAAATTAGTACGATGGAATCTTTAATCCAAATGGTTTCCAAAGGAATGGGAATTACAGTGTTACCCAAACCATATATAGACTTTTTACAAAATAAAAACATTAAAGCAATTAAAATAGAAAACCCTACTCCAACAATTGAAATAGGGCTAATTTATAGAAAAGATAAATATATGTGTGCTGCAACTCGAGAATTTATTGAGCAACTAAAAATTACAGTACATTCTTTCCAAAACTAAACAAAAGAGATTATCCTATGAAACCGTTTCACAACAATTTAGTAGAATAATCTCTTCTCAAAACAAAGTAAACATTATATTTAAACTCTTATAAACTTTAATGTACCTTTTTAGATATTGGAATATATTTAGTAAAATATGCACCAACTAGCAATAATACAATTGAAAATAACCAAGTAAAAGCACCACCAAAATGAAACCACTATGCAAACATATTTAAGACTGCAAGTGAAAAGAAGCAAATAGAAGTTAACGCACTTTTCAATCCTTTTATCCCAGATTTTTTTCTCTTTTGATAAGCAATATACATCGCAATGACAAGAAAAAAGATAAGAACAAATGGTAACATAACTTTTAGTATTGGTAATCCCTCCAGTATAAATGCACTCTTTATATTACCATCTTATCCCATTTATCTTTTAGGCATCAATTTATTCTTATCTTCCCTCCAAAAGTCAGTATAAGTTTTATTTTTAAAGTTCACGTTCACCTCAGAAAACGGCATACTTCCTCCAACTTTCAATAGGTACCAGTCGTTTAAAAGTGGTGATCCGAAGCAAATCTTCATTGTACGATCATGTAAATCGAATAATACAGAATGTAAAGTTCCAAACCATTCTTCATAGTTATGTACAGTTAGTCCAGCAGGATATTCTTCTTCTACTAATTTTTTTAAAGACTCTATGCTTACTTGTTCATATCTATTTAAATGCTCATGTAAAACGTGATATCTCTTTGTAGATTGTTCTAATCTCCTATTATTTAATTTCTGAATTGATGAACTAACTGCATGGTTTGTTGATACAATAAAAGCTTGTTTTTCACCATCAATCGTTATTGTGGATTTATGACCGTCAAATATTTCAATATATGCTGCATTTAAAGGATCAGCTAGTATTAAATTAATATTACTAGCAATTGGTATTTCTTCTATTAGTGACTTAGCCTCCTGCACATTTTTGCATTTCTCCAATAACAGTCGAATTACCGCAAAACATTGTAAACCACTTACTACTGGCTTTCGTAGACCTTCAATATTTCCTACTGGTTGACCACATGCTGAAAATGTAACAGATAATCCATGTTCATTAACTCCTTCTGTTCTACCAAAATATTGAGTAGAAAAACCACTATGCGCATACGCACCTTCAACATGCGTCGAGCAAAAACGCATATCATCTATTACTGGTGATAAATCATAGTTTCTTAATACATAAGTGTGAGTTGAATCTGTCTTTTTAGGTAATACTGCACAATGACTACAACCTGCTTTCAATAGTGTTTGATAGTAATACATTATATTTTTAGAAGGAATTTTCAACACTTCACAAAAACCTTCAATTTCTTCATTTATGCCTGGACAATGTTTGTTTAGTATATTTCTCGATTCTGTCCAATGGTTATTAGATATTACATTTTCTTCGTGTATAAATTGCGGGATGAGATACGGATTTTGTTTCACGAACTCCCCTTGTTGCTTTCCAATCTCATAATAACTTCCTTTTAATGATGAAAAATACCCCTTTACTTGATACATCAAACTCCCCCTCACATTGGATATATCCATATCATACCAAATGGATTTCATTCATCCTTGATGTTTTTTACTATCTTTCTTTAACACCATCCCATTTTAATATCTCCACTAATAATTATTTACTAGACAATTAAAGTTTTGTTAATATTGCTGTAATAACTTTATTTCAAAATAAAGTAGTTTGGATATCAAATGAGCAAAATACTTTGTTGAATCCACTTATAAGCAATCATCTAATTCATGAAACTAAGAAACTTACTTATCAAAATAAAAGGAGAATTTATGTATGAATAATTGCAAACCAATTGATAAATTAACTATTGAGGACCTAAAACAAAACCCCATTTGGGAATGGGCAATAGATGAAGAGGAAAACGAAGAACATGACGAAACATGGGTAAAACCAGCGGCAACTACTAATTTTACAGAAGAATTAAACGGTTCAATCGTACTAGGCGAATTATTCTTACATAATGGTGAAAAATTCCCTATGATGTGTGAAATTGATATTGAAGGTGACGAGGCCGTAATTCGTTCTGTTGTTTATTATAAGGAAGCAAAAAATGAGTATATTGCTATAGAAGATATTGTGAAAACGGTCGAAATGCCGTTATCGATTATTATTAATCTTACAATTCATGCAGAATCCAAAACCTTACGCTTCACTGCACATAAAGTAGATATTTATAAAAATTCAATAACGACTAATTTTAATTAAAGTTGGCCGAAATAAAGAAAACAATTATGAAATACAAACTGGGGAATCATTAACGATTCCCCAGTTTTTTAAACTATATTAAAGTATCCCCTTTTCCACTAAAGTCTCTGCGATTTGAACTGAATTCCAAGCCGCACCTTTTAATAGGTTATCGGAAACAATCCAAAGGTGGAATCCGTTTGGCGTATCAGGATCTTTACGTATTCTTCCGACAAATGTATCTATTTTCCCTTCTGCATATAATGGCATTGGATACAGCTGTTCACTAGGGTTATCCTGCAAAATAACACCTGGTGCATCCATTAATACTTCCTTAATTTCCGCAACGCTTGCTTCTTTTTCCAGTTCTATATAAACCGATTCTGAATGCCCCGATACAACTGGAACACGTACACAAGTAGCTGCCATTTTCAAGTTTTCATCTTCTAATATTTTCTTCGTTTCTTGAATCATTTTGACTTCTTCAAAAGTAAAATCATTGTCTGTAAATATATCTACTTGAGGCAGTACATTAAATGCTATTGGATAATGTTTTTTATCTTTTTTCACCGGTAATATATCACTCTTCACTTCTTCACCTGCAAGTATAGACTTAGCCTGCTCTTGTAATTCATGAATCGCATGAATGCCAGAACCCGATACAGCTTGATATGTTGAAACGATAATTCTTTCTAAACCAAATGATTTTCGAATCGGCTGAAGTGCTGTTACCATCTGTAATGCTGAACAATTTGGAACTGCAATGATACCTTTATGCTGTTTTAAAGTGTGCGCATTCACTTCCGGAACAACGAGCGGTACATCTTGCGCCATTCGGTACTCACTTGTGTTATCAATTACAATCGCACCACTAGAAACTGCATGAGTTACAAATTGTCTAGATACTTCTCCCCCAGCGCTAAAAAAGGCAATATCTACACCTTCAAAGCTAGTTGTTTTTGCCTCTTGTATAATTATCTCTCGTCCTTTGAATCTTACTTTCTTACCAGCGGATCGTTTGGACGAAAGCAATGTAACTTCAACTATATTAAACTTCATTTCATTCTCTAACAGTTCAATAATTTTTTGCCCTACCGCACCTGTAGCCCCAACAACAGCTACATGATAGCCCTTTTTGATCATCTTTTCTCCTCCAATATCACCTGAATGAATATTTCTACAATTTCATTTTATACAGAATTTAATCATTTGGAAAATTAAAATACATGATATAATCATTCACAAATCATGATAATAAAAGAGGGATCGCTTATGGAAATGAGACATGTTAAAACATTTTGCGCCATTGTGAAGTATGGTAATTTTTCTAAAGCTGCGCACGCGCTAGGTTATGCGCAATCTACTGTTACAGCACATATGAAAGCTTTAGAGAACGATTTACATATTCCTCTTTTCGATCGGTTAGGGAAAAAAGTGCTACTTACAAAAGCAGGTCATCAATTTCATCCTTATGCATTAGAATTACTTGCAATATATGAAAAAGCGCAAGAAATCCCCCAAAATACAGATTATTTAGAAGGTACATTGAGTATTACATCTAATGAATCATTAGCGGTATACCGCTTACCACAATTGTTACGTACTTACAAACAGAAAAATCCGAAAGTAAATATCGTACTTGAAACGAACACAAATGAACAAGCATTACAAAAATTACGTGAAGGAGAAACAGACATTGTCTTCATAATTGGAGAAAGTATAGAACATAATGATTTTATTACGCGAACTTTTAGTAATGAAACATTTGGATGGATTTTACCAGCTTATTCCGCTGCACATACAAATCCATTCCAGTTATTACAGGACACCCAGTTCATTTTTACAGAACAAAGCTGCGGCTATAGGCCAATGGTAGATCGTTTTTTACGTCAAAGCGGAAATATTCCAGCTAAAACATTTGAAACTTCCAATGTTGAAGTCATTAAACAATCCGTCATGTGTGAGTTAGGCATTTCAATTCTTCCTTATATCGTTGTACAAGAGAGTTGTCAAAAAGAACAACTATGTTTTCAGCCTATTGAAACTCCAGCATTTATTCAAAGTCATGTCATCTATCATAAATCTAGATGGATTTCTCCGGTACTACAGTCGTTTCTTTCCTTACTTGAACGAGATTAAGATATTAAGAAGTACATATAAAAAGAGTAATTGCCTAATAAGCAATTACTCCCTTTCATTAATTAGTATATTATTTATTAGTCTTTCCCCCATCTGCAATTAATTTACTACCTGAATATGTACCTTTTTGCATAAACACTTGATTAATTAATTCTTTTTGCTCAGCTTCCGACATTACTCCTTTTCCTTCTCCTAAATTCCCACTTTGTAATTTCCAAATCTTATTATGATCCCCATCAACTTTTTCATATTTTCCTTGTTTCCATCGTTCTAAAATTTCTACATATGTACTTCCCTGTACAAGATCGTTACTCTTTACAATATCAATTAAACTTTCAATCCGTTCTTGTGTAATAAAAATATAGCCCCACTTTTGATCAGCTTTCGCTTTTTGATGTGCCATTTCATGTAATGCTGTCTGTATGTTCTCATCTGTCCATTTAAAATTTTTATTAAAACCACTATTCGGTAATGAATAGTTTCCATTTTCTAAAAGCTTCGCATCTTCTGCTTTTACGTTACTATCAGCTAGTACTTCTACTGCTGGAGCAGCTGGTGATGCCTTTTTCGCAGCTGGTTTACTATTATTTAAATAATGCAGCATACCATATGTTAAACCTACTCCGATTACCGCCATACCAGCTAGAATACCGATTATTTTAAATAGTGTTTTCATCGCGCTTGTTTCCTCCCAAATATCTCTGTTCTGACTACCTAATTATTTTTTATATAAAAACTGTTACTTCATTTAAAATATCGCATCCCATCCCCTATCATATTATTTATATATACTTTCTCATATTGTATTTCTTTTCCTTTAAAATTGAAAGATTATTCTGTTAAATATTGAAAGTATTCTACAAATTTTTCCTTTATATTTATAAAGAAGCAAAAAAACAACGAGCGCGTTCTACAACACTCGTTGTTTTTACTTTATGCACAATTTTCTTTTAACCACTTCGTAATAGCATCTAACCTCGAAACATCAAAACGTCTTTCTTCACAAACATTTAAACTGTTTAAATTATTTACAATTTCTATTTCATTCGATTTTACACTTTTCGCCTCAATTAATTTACAATACCCGTCTGTAACGGTATTTAAATTTTCATAATAACGCTGAAGTGGTTTTGATATATGTAAATGCTTTTCAAAGTTTCTTCTTCTTCTCGTCTCATCAGATTCTTTCCGTTTTCTAAGTTCTTCATCATTCGTATATAAATAAAAATATTGATCAGGAAAACCAATTTCCCTATGTATCAGCTTTTCCTTATAAAAGTCTTCTATTAAAGATAATGACTGATCAAATATTTCAAAATGGAAACACCAATTATAGCTAAGTGGCTGATAAATGTCTCCATCAAGTATTACTAATTCATATTGCTCTGACTTCTGCATTGCTATTTTCCAGCGCTCTACTTGTTTTTCAAAATACCATGTTCTATGCTCATTTTTTGGTCTTTCAAATAAAAAATTCACTTCAGGTATAATATAAGCACCATAATTCTTTTCTAACTCACGACACGTTGTGCTCTTACCAACCGCACTCGCTCCCTCAAACGCTATAATCCCCATAGTTTCTCCCTCTTTCATTAACTAAAATCTCGTTGTTTCGCTTTTCTCCCCCATAACTGTTTCCATAAAACAATTGAAGCGATAGAGAGCATTATTGTTGTAATGATACTCCCTTCAATTCCGAACGAGCCTCCATGAAGGAATTCCGATCCAGTTGTTACAGGTTTAAAAAGTGGTGTAGAATACATTGTCATTCCACTAACCGCAAAACCAAATACGTTATATTGTGCCCAATTCCAAATGGAATGCCATGCGCATATCCCCCAAAGACTACTATCTTTCAAAACGTAAAAAGCTGCAAACACACCAACTAATATTATATTCGATATTGAAAGAATTGTAATACCTGGATTTAGTAAATGAAGAAAACCAAATAAAAATGAAGTTACAACAATACCGATCCATATACGGCTTCTAACAGAAAGAACTGGAAATAACCAACCCCGAACAACAATTTCTTCTGTTGCACCTTGTATTAAAAAAGCAACTAAAGATCCCACAATTCCAAGTATAGCGGTTGGTGTAATGTGTTGCATTTGTAGTTGTACATTTCCAGTTAATAAAAGTAGCATGACTGGTATTGAAATAAAAACAAAACCTATTAATACACCTCTTAAATATTTTCTTATCCACTGATTCCTCCAAAATCCAATGGATGAAATTGATCTTTTCTCTACAAATCTAATCCATAAAAAAACAAAAAATATAGCTCCGCCAAACGTCAATATCATTTCAATATCACTATAAATTGCTTTCATTAAAAGCGTTTCTGCTTTCGGTAAAAACAACATAAATAACATAAACAATTCACCTAAAGTTAAAAATACAATTGCAAGTATAACAGCAAATACTGGATGAACTTTTCTTCTTCCTTCTTTGGCTGCTTCAATTATTTTAAATTTATTAGACTGCAATATTCTCGCCTCCTTAACAAATACATCAACACTATTCTTATACTATATATCGATTCACTAATACAATTTCCCAATAAAAATGTTCTTAGTTTATCATAAACCAAAATTAGGAATAATATATAAATAAAAGAGATGTTTTTGTGTCTTTTACCATCCCTATTTCACACTGGTATTACCAGCACTTGCTATTTCCCACCATTTGTTGTAAGATAGTAATTAAGGTCAATTTAACACTATATTTTCTTTGCATATTATCAAGTATCAATCAGGGACATTTTGTACTCCTTATGGGTTTTTGATAATATGTGAACTTTTATTTTCATTCAAATAAGGCCGATCATATTGTAATTTTTCTACTTTTAGGAGGCATTACCATGACATTAACAGGTAAAGTAAAATGGTTTAACAGCGAAAAAGGTTTCGGTTTCATCGAAGTTGCAGACGGTAACGACGTATTCGTTCACTTCTCAGCTATCACTGGCGACGGCTTCAAGTCTCTTGACGAAGGTCAAGAAGTTAGCTTCGAAGTTGAAGACGGTAACCGCGGACCTCAAGCTAAAAACGTTGTAAAGCTATAATTCAAACAATAAAAAGGTTGTTACCAGCAAGGTTAACAACCTTTTTAATATATAACTAAAATTTTTTACATAAAAGGAGTGGTTACATGTATCGCAATCGAAAGAACGATGTAGCAGAAGTACCACCAGAACAAACCCCTGTTTGGGAATGTGAATCAGAGGATTGTTTAGGATGGATGAGAAAGAACTTTTCATTTGAAGAAGAGCCTAAATGCCCTTTATGTAAAAGTAGTATGAAAAGCGGAGAACGTTTATTACCTAAATTAGGTTAATTTATAATAAAAAAAACCTCTTTTAATTAAGAGGTTTTTTTTATTATAAATTTATGTCCTCAATATCAGTTCGCACTATAGAATACAATAATGCATCGTGTTGCTTATTTCCTTGATGAATATATCCGCGCAATAGACCTTCCTTTTGAAAGCCGATTTTAGATAACATTCTACAAGAAGTAACATTTTCAGGATATGTAATAGCTCCAATTCTAAACAAACCTAAATCTTTAAACCCATAATCAATAATTTCTCGAGCCGCTTCTGACGCATAACCATTTCCCCAATAACGAGGATGCAGGTCATATCCAATCTCAGATCGTTTACTCCATAATTGTAAATTATTTAGTCCAATTGTTCCTATTAAAACGTTCGTTTCTTTTAACACAATTCCCCATCGTATTGCCTTTTTCTCAAAGTAATTTTTCGAAAAAGATTCGATCATACGTGAAGCTTGTCCAAACTCCGTAAAAGAATTCATACCGTAATAACACGTTACTTCATCCAATGAAAAGATTTCATATATTTTTTGACAATAAGATTGTTCTATTTCAACTAAACGTAAGCGTTCTGTTTCTAATATAGGAAATGCCATAGGATCACTCCTTTCTCTCTACTCATTTATTATATCAGAAAAAATATTTATAATTAGTAAAGTCCTTATTGTTCCATAAATCAAACATTTCTAATGACGCATTCCTTCTTTATTCTATATACACAAATTGGATACCTTCTGATTACTACTCAAACATTACGCTATAATTTCCATAAATCGAATTTCAAATTATCAAGAACTGTAAAAAAATTGTTTCTTCATTTTCTCCTTCCAAACAACCACCCTACCCCATACATTTATGGTAAAATATAGTTGATATATTATTTTATTGTGGAGGTGTAAATTTCCTATGTATATATTCATCGGCTTATCCCTCTTACTCATATTACTTATTTTTTTATTCGCAAAAAAATTCACACCAAACTCATTCATGATGACTAACTTTAAAGGCAATAGCTTTAAGACATTTTCAATCGGTATTTTAATCGCTGCCATACTCTCACTTTCATATGGAACTTATCATGCAGTAACATATCAACCTAGTTATTTAGATATTAAATTAAAAAATCAAAACTACACTGTTTTCGGTAATGTAGGCGAATTCGGTTATTTCTCCGAAGAGTTATTGAAAAAAGATACAGAAGTACAATTATATTTCGTCTATTGGAAAACAATGCAGTTACAAAATCCGTTAATACTTATAGAATATCCTTCAGGAAAACGAGAAACATGGACGCCAACTATCGTATTAATACCGATAAGTAAATTACAAGAAAAACATGATATAAAAGATATGTATCAACTATCACCGTATTCATTTAAAGAGTCTGGAGAAATAACATTAACAATAAAAGAAAACAATGTAAAAAACAATAAAATTTCCATTCAAATAAAATAAATAAAAACTGTTCCTCCATTTTGCTGAAGGAACAGTTTTTATTTATTCTACAGTATTATTTATTTAATGTAGCCATTATTTCATTGGCCATATTCTTTCCATTTCCAATACACGCACCAATTCCGACACCGTAATATGAGGCACCAGCTAAATATACATTTGGATAAAGATTCGTCATTTTTTCTTGCAATGTTTGAACCGCTTGATTATGTTCTAAATGATATTTCGGCATTAAATCTTTCCAATTTGTAACTTCGACTACTTCTGGTTCACCTTTAATTCCGAGACTCTTTTCAATATCATATAAAGCTACTCGTACTAGTTCTTCTTCACTATAATTTTTGATTGTTTCATATACCGGATTGGTACTCTTATAAAACATTCTTACTAATAATTTTTGTTTACCCGATGTATGTTTCCACTTTCGACTTGTCCATGTACAAGCATCACAATGTAAATCACTGTTTTCCGTTACAATAAACCCAGTACCGTCAGCTGGTAGTTGTTCATCTAGTATGTCAAATCCTAAGTAAATACTTATAAGAGATGAGTTTTTAAATGTATTAAACTGCTCATTTAACTCATTAGACTGTAATAAAGTTTGCGCTATATCATGTGGAGCTGCTAAAACAACATAATCAGCTTGTATTGTTTCATGATTTGCAAAAGAAATCTCATATCGATCTTCTCGTTTACTTACAGCCGTCGTTATAGCACCTTTTTTTACGACAGTTTCAGTCAGCACTTCTTCTAAGCGATTAATTATCGTAGATAGTCCACCCTTAAATGATACGAATTTTTTATTTCCTGCTGATTGAAATTGTTTTTTATTCTCTTCAAAACCTTTAATAATACTTCCATACTTATTTTTATAATCCAGTAAATACGGTAATGTAGATGCCATTGTAAGCTCATTCAATTTACCAGAATATACGCCTGAAAGCACAGGAGCAATTTGTCTGTCCACTAACTCTTTGCCTAAAAAGCTTTCTAAAAATAGAGCAAGTGATGTATCTTTCGTAAACTCTTTATTTTTCGTTATGAAATCTTTTAAAGCTACGATTTTCCCCTTCGTTGAGACTAGCGTACTGCTAAACAACGACCGGGCGCTCATCGGTATCCCAAATATAGTATCAGAAGGAATCGGATGTAACATGTTTTCAGAATATATGTAAGAAATACCCGTTTCATTATATACCATTTCATCTTCTAAATTTAAATCTTTTACAAGTGGCATAACATGTTCATTACGAGCAACGATTGAATCCGCTCCTGACTCCATAATGAAATCCTTTTCTTCCACACTATGGATTTTACCACCTAAATACTCTTCTTTTTCAATAAGAATTAAATTTAAATCGATATTATAATCCTTTTTTAATTTTTCTAAATAAAACATAGTAGAAAGTCCCGTTATACCTCCACCGATAACAACAACTGTTTTCATATGTACTGCGCTCCTAACCGATACAATTAATAATTCTTTTTTATTATAACCAAAAGTCCTTATATTCGACTAGCAAGTTGCGCATTCTGTAAGAAATTAGACAATATATTTGAATATATTTTCAAATTGCCTAATAAAAAAGAACTATAACATTTACAAACCCCGTCATAGTTCTCTTTATTTTAAAAACATAAAGTAATTGATTAATTTGTCTAGTTCTTGACTCAATGCCAATACTTTTTCATGTTGAATTCCATAATCCGATACTAAATATAAAAGTTCTTCTTTTTTTATTTCAATTACTTTTTCCAATTTCGCTAGTTCCATGTCGTTTTACATCTCTCCAAAAATAAAATGTATGTATTTCAGTATAGCCTACTTACATAATTAGTAAAAGTAAAATACGCATGTAAAATCTTACATATTTGAAAAAATAATATACTACTAACAAAAAAAACTAGGTTAAACTTCCTTTTACAGATCATTAACGTTCATTAAGAATGAATAACATACCGGAATTTTTCTAATGTGATATCTTTATAATTTGGAGCTCTTTTTATATGATTAAAATAACTATATGAGAATTTAAATACATGACCAAAATCCCAATCGAATTCACTATAGTCTTTTATCCAAAATATATTTTCAGTTGGTAAAATATTTGCACGTTTAGATTGAATTAAAGGTAATCGATCTATAGGTGAGTGTAAAGCTATTTCCGTATTCAGCTTGAGCTTTTGGCTAGCTCTTAGTACGTATACTAGTTTTAAAAGCGGACGTATCCCTCGTTGAAATATATCTATATGTCCTAAATCGTACATTATATTAATTGCGTGGGAGTATGTAAGCAAATGCCCAATTAAATCATGATGTGATTCCGCTCGATAAATACTATTAAATTTCGATAACTCATTTAAAATGAACTGAGATACTTGTGTTGGATTACTCAATTCACTTTGTATCTCATCTTCAAAACTTAATTGTTTTACTTCTTTCGTCGTATAACCAATCCACGATCTACCTGGAATTGTTTTTCGAAATGATAAAATAAGAGTAGTAATCCCTTCAATTGCTTGATTATTACCCCATTTTTGTAGCTCTTTCATAGCTAATAAACTTAATGATGCATAAATGACGTTATGCCCCACCCAATGAAGCTCATCAATCGTTTGTTCTAAAGATTTTATAATCATATTCTCCGCAATCTGAAAATCTATTTCTTTTTTATCATCAATCATCTCACCAATTTTTTTCTTGCTTAGCATCATCCTTGTTTGCGAATACATATTACGAGCTGTTTCTTCATCAATATTATTATCTTTCATAAAAAAATAACTAGCAATTGCAGCTGCTCCAAAATGCGCATGCCAAATATCATTTGTTTCTTTTTTACATTGAGAAATAATTGAAAGACCGCCTTTTAAAATACTTTTGTTTTCCATTTTCTATCTCCCCTAATAAAGTGAAACTTTAATCAGTGGGGGTTTTGTTCATCCCC